>JAYEKB010000218.1:0-3077 GCA_034660835.1 Thermodesulfobacteriota bacterium | reverse complement strand
TCGCATCGGCTTGCCTTCGGTGAACACTTTGCAAATTTAAAGTAGGGAATAATGCGCAATTTTATCATATGATTTACAGAGGTTACCTTAAAATGAGCAAAGTGTTCATGAAATATGCGGGCTAACAAGGATACAAGTATATGAGCAATGATAAGCAAGCATGTGATTTTGCAATTTTTGGTGTTCTCGGCGATCTGTCCCGGCGTAAATTGATCCCTTCACTGTACCAGTTAGACAAGGCCGGCTTGCTTCATGATGATACCCGTATCATCGGGGTAGCCCGTCATGATCTTGAACAGGATGCCTTTGTCGATCAGATGCGGGAAAGCCTGAACACCTTTGTCAAGGAGCCTCTGGATCCGGAAGTAGGGGATCGTTTGCTGGCCAGACTGCATTATGTGCTGATCAACCTGGATGTGCCGGACGAATACAAGCGGCTACAGGATGTGGTTGACCAAGAGCAGCGGGTGCTGGTCAACTATTTTTCCGTGGCCCCGTTTTTGTTTGCCGATATCTGCACCGGTCTGGATCATGCCGGGATCATCACCCCGACAACACGGGTGGTGATGGAAAAGCCTATCGGGCGGGATCTCGCCTCCTCGCAGGTAATTAACGATACCGTGGCCAGGGTCTTTACCGAGGACCAGGTGTACCGGATCGATCATTACCTGGGCAAAGAGACGGTCATGAACCTGCTGGCCCTGCGCTTTGCCAACTCCATTTTTACCACCAACTGGGATCATAACACTATTGATCATGTTCAGATCACAGTGGCCGAGGAGGTGGGGATTGAGGGCCGCTGGGGTTATTTTGACAAGTCCGGTCAACTGCGGGACATGGTGCAGAATCATCTGATGCAGATCCTCACCCTGGTGGCCATGGAACCGCCGGTTAATCTGCATGGTGACAGTCTGCGCAATGAAAAACTCAAGGTTTTAAAAGCCCTGCGACCAATTACCAGGGATACCGTGGATGATAAAGTCGTACGCGGCCAGTACGGTCCAGGCTTTCTGAAAGGTGCAGCAGTACCCGGCTATCTTGAAGAAGAGGGCGGCAACCCGAAATCCACCACAGAGACTTTTGTTGCTATCCGGGTGGATATTGATAACTGGCGTTGGGCCGACGTACCCTTTTACCTGCGCACCGGCAAGGGCATGGCGACCAAACGCTCCGAGGTGGTCATCAACTTTAAACAATTGCCCCATAACATCTTTGCCGATTCCTACCGGAACCTGCCGCCCAATAAACTTGTCATCCGGCTGCAGCCCGATGAAGGTGTGGAGATTGAGATGCTTAACAAGGTTCCCGGAATCGGAAAAGGCGTTGGGCTGCAGCGAACCCTGCTTGATTTGAGTTTTTCCGATGCCTTTGCAGGTGAACGGATTGCCGATGCCTATGAGCGGTTAATCCTTGAGGTTATGCATGGAAACCAGGCGTTGTTCATCCATCGTGACGAGGTTGAACGTTCCTGGACCTGGATCGATTCCATCCAGGATGCCTGGGCCCAGTGTAATGAAGCTCCAAAATCGTACCCGGCAGGAAGTTGGGGACCGGTGGCCTCGGTGGCCTTATTGGCTCGCGATGGCAGGGAATGGGAAGAATAAAACTGCAGTGATCAGGGGACAGGGGCGGGAAAAACGTAATACTCGATACACCAGTGCGGTGTGACGAGGGGATAACCAGCAGGGGAACTTGAGTTATGACTACTGTTATGAGAGATTTTACAAGCCGAAGGAGTCTGGTAGAGTATTTGACCTTACAGATTGGAGAATTGCTAAGTGCAGGAGTTGCAGATAATGGTCGGGCAAGTATTGCCGTGTCCGGAGGTTCTACGCCGGTGGGACTGTTTGAACAATTGTCTCTGCTGGACATCTCCTGGAAGGATATCAGCATCACTCTGGTGGATGAACGCTGGGTGGAACCCTCAGGAAATGACTCCAATGAACGACTTGTACGAGTTCATATCTTGCAAAATAAAGCAGCAGCAGCAACCTTTATCGGTATGAAAAATTCGGCTGTGATAGCGAGTGAGGGGGAAAAGGAATGTGAACAACAATTACAAAAGATTCCTCAGCCATTTGATGTGTTGATCCTCGGCATGGGTGGCGATGGCCATACCGCGTCTCTGTTCCCTGGTGCTGAAAAACTGGCTGCAGCAACAGCGATGGACTCCGGCAGAACCTGTATGGCACTTGCTCCACTCTCTGCGCCACATGAACGAATGAGCCTTACTCTGCCGGTGATTTTAGCTTCCAGACAGATCTTTTTACATATTGTCGGCCAGGAGAAGAGAGAAGTTCTGGATAAAGCGATGACCGATGGCCCGGTCGAGGAAATGCCCATTCGTTTTGTTTTGAGGCAACAAGCAACCCCGCTCAGCGTCTACTGGGCACCTTGAGATAAGAGAACTTGCAAAAAAAAAATCATCCTGCACAGGTAGGAGATCCTGTAAGGGTTTGATATTGAACTATTTTTTTATTTCTCGAAGGAAAAAAACAATGCATGCAATTGTTGAAAAGATTACCCAAAGAATAGTTGAACGCAGTAAAAAGAGCCGCCAGGGCTATCTGGAGAGAATTGAGGAAGCAAAGGGGCAGGGCGCCTTTCGCAACAGATTGCCCTGCAGTAATTTTGCCCAGGGTGATTTTGTAAGCCATGGTGCGGTGATACAAAAGATCAGGGCTGCCTCAAAAAAGACAGTTAATCCGCTTTCGTCTGCCGGTCTGGATTATTGCAATTTCCACTTCGCTCAAAACCTGCCGTGATCTCATGTTTCCTTATGGGGTATGTCCTATACTTGAGGGAAACGGGTCAGAGGACTGGGTTGCCAGAGCCCGGAGGTATGTGAAAACCCATGGAATAAAAGGAACCTGTTTAGTCAAGGCTGAGGGTCCTTCACCGGCTCATCCGGATATGAATCATAAGATAGAAATCATAGAACTGCAGCGGAGAGATTATGAAGATACTGGTACTTAATTCCGGCTCATCCTCACTCAAGTTTCAGCAACAGGTGATTAGAGAAAATACCATTCAAGTTTGTTCCCGCAGTGTTGTTGTCTGCGAGAGCAGATGACCGA
>JAYEKB010000217.1:0-3078 GCA_034660835.1 Thermodesulfobacteriota bacterium | reverse complement strand
TCACCGAAGGCAAGCCGATGCGACCGCACCTGCTTTGTCGCTGCAGGAGCAGGCATAGGCAACTATAGCCTACTCCTGCGCTCAGCGCATCTGCAGCCGCCTCGACTTGTGAAATATGCGGGCTAACGGGTGCTACAACCAGTCGGTCAGGGAAAAACCGATGCCAACCCGATTTACCCGGCGGTCATAGTCAATCAGACTTTCTCCAAAACCATTAAAATACTGAACATACCCCTTCAGATAGGGATAGTCCCAAAGGGGAAAACTCCAGCTCAGCTCAACAGCACCCTTATCAAAGCCGGATTCCAGGTTATTACGTGACATGACGCTGAAGACATGATCCTGCCACTTATAAGTTGCAGAAAGTTCATAATGACCAAGGTAATCAGTGATATCCGGATTATCATCATCTTCATCATCCTCCGGTATCCGGTACCAGGGCTTGAAACTCATGGCAAAGTTGCCCCGTTCAACAGTCAGCCAGGCATACACCCGGTTCCAGCTCCTTGAAAGGGTACCTCCCCGGCCATTGGATTGGTGGACAACACCAAAGGAATTCCAGGTATTCGTAAAGCCCCACAACTCCCAACCGGGATGAAACTGGGCCCAGATTTCCGGCTCGTGGTTAGTTTCCCTGAACGGTGCCGACTCCTCTGAGTTATACACCTGCCAAAACGAGCGATTGGTGTAGGCACCATAGATATCCATGGTGTCATCAAACAGGTTGACCAGCAGGGGAAACTTGATACTGAGCTGAAACTGGGCCTCGGTATCATCATTCTCATACTCCGGATCGTCGAACTCCTCCTGGTACAGAGTGGAATCATAACCACTGTTATTATACGCACCAAGCAAAATATAGTTTGGCTTATGGGCCATGAGGGTAAAAGGCTGCAACACATGTCTCTTATCCTGGCGGATGCGCTCCTTGACAACCGCAGGTTCTGTTCCATCTTTCTGCGCATGGACAAACACCCCGGATTTAATGTCCTGTTGACATTTCAGGCGTAACTGGGCAACGGTCATCTTATCAAAGTCCGTAGACTCCATTGCCTGCATCATGCAGTCTCTCAGGTCATCGCTGAAGGCTGTTGTGGGCAGAACAAAACCTGTAGACAGCAACAGACATAAAGCAGTGACTGTCGAAATGTTCTTTCCTGCCGTCATCAATCTTGTGTTCCTGTTCATGGATCTCCTCATTCTTTCACATTTTCATCTTTTTTGACACTTCAGAAAATCACTCAGCTTTTGGTCAGCAGCAATCTTAGCTCTTGACCCATACCACTATTTGACAGGTAAAACGTCTGTCCATTCAGACCAAATGGCCATCTCGACCATTTCCTATGGAAAAAACCTGGGTTGGATCAGCCTGACCGGCAAGCGTAATCTGAAACCCAATCTTTAAGGATTGTAACTCTTCCTGCACCCGGGCCAGGGCAATTTCAGGAAGGTTATTGGTTTCACTGAGATGGGCCAGAACCACATACTGCAGAGAAGAGTTAACCAATTCAGCTAAAAAGCAGGCAGCATCACCGTTTGCAAGGTGGCCCTGGCTTGACCGGACCCGCTGCTTAAGAAACATCGGATAAGGGCCGTCCATGAGCATCTGCGGGTCATGGTTGGCCTCCAGGATCAGGGCCCGACACTTGCGGACATGATGAGCAATGAGCTTGGTTACCCTGCCGGTATCAGTACAATAACCAACCGCTGAGCCACCATCTGATACCACAAAACCAACCGGATCCGCTGTATCATGGGAAATGCGGAATGGGTGAATTTCCAGATCGTCAACAACAAAACTCTCACCTGTTCCGAACTCAACTCGTTTATACAGCTTTTTTACCCGGGATTCCGAGGCAAGGTGGGTGCTGCAATTGGCATACACGGGCAGATTGCAGCGTCTGGACAACACTCCGACCCCGCTGATATGATCTCCATGCTCATGGGTAACCAGGATGGCGGATATTTCTTCAGGCGAACGATTGATGAGCGCCATCCTGCGACGGATCTCTTTGCCGGAGAAACCGGCATCAATAAGAATGGTTGTGGAGCCGGATTCCACCAGGGTGCAGTTACCTTTTGAGCCGGAACCGAGAACGCAGAATTTCATGAAAACAGGGGTTAGGGGTTAGGGGTTAGGGGTTAGGGGATTTTATCTGTATTTCCTGCGAAAACAAGGTTTTTAACGCTAATCACAAAATAGTGTATTTCGTGGCTCAGATGCCTGTATGACCGAAGCCACCACTGCCCCGTTCAGTTTCATCCAGACTATCTGTCAGTCGCCATCTGGCCTGACAAACCGGGGCAAGGATCATCTGGGCTATGCGGTCGCCCCGATTGACGGTAAAGGCCTTCCGACCTAGATTGATCAGTCCTATTTTTACTTCACCACGGTAATCAGCATCTATTGTACCCGGAGCATTGATAATGGAGATACCGTGTTTCACCGCAAGACCTGATCTCGGCCTGATCTGAATCTCAAAACCTCCCGGGATGGCCACTCCAAACCCGGTGGGAATCAACTTGATCTCCCCGGGCTGAAGAACGATCTTGCCGGTTACTGCTGCGGCAACATCCATACCTGCAGCCTGAATGGACTCATACCCGGGCAGGGGGAGGTCCCGGCACTTTTGCGGATCAAACCAGCAAAACCCTACATCTATCTGCTGCATATCATACCTTACAATCTTGAACCTTCAGACTAAACAGCTCATCAACCTAACTAAAAAGGCACAGGACCCGCAAAGAAAAACTTTGCAGGCTGTGCCTTATGGTTCAAATCAACCGGCGGCCTGGTCTGACCAATGGTTGAGTAGGGAGATCAAGGATCTACTCTTCCCCCTCTTCCAGGGCGGCCTTGCGGCTCAGACGGATGCGGCCGCGGCCGTCAACGTCAATGACCTTAACCTTGACCCGATCACCCTCTTTAAGGATATCAGTTACCTTGTTCACCCGGTAATTGGCCAACTCGGAAATATGAACCATACCGTCGGTACCGGGCAGAATCTGGACAAAAGCGCCAAAATCCTTGATAGTGCGTACCAATCCGTCATACACTTTGCCGACCTCAGGCATGGC
>JAYEKB010000216.1:0-3084 GCA_034660835.1 Thermodesulfobacteriota bacterium | reverse complement strand
CTGTTATATCCTGGAAGACAAGGACTGCTCCTGCAAGTTTCTTTCCCTGTACGATAGGGGTGGACCTGAAGTCTGCCGGGAAACTGGTCCCGTCATCTCGCAACAACCGTATCTCATCATAATGCAATGAGGTTCGGTTCTCGGAATCTTCAAAAAAAGGACAGCAGTCCAGATCAAATTTTTCAGTGTTCGGCATTGATAGCCGGAACACTTCATGATAGGAGCGACCGATCACCTCGGAACGATCAAAACCTAACATTTTCAACGCTTCCGGATTGATATAAGTGATTTTAGATTTTGTATCAAGGCCACAGATGCCATTGGCTGCTGCATCCAGAATCAACTCGTAATTCCTGGAAATATTTTCCATTTCAAGTTTGGAACGATACGAACCAATGATATAACGGATACGGTTTTTCAGCACCGACCAGCGAATGGGCTTGCCGATATAGTCGACAGCACCGGCCTTAAAGGACCTGTCAACACTGTCCTCATCATCAAAGGCTGTAATCATCAACACCGGTGGGGGATTTTCCATGGTGGTGCGCATTTGCTCGCATACCGCAGGGCCGTCTATACCGGGCATGGCAATATCCATGATTACCAGATCAAAGCCGTTATTTGCAACTTTCTCCAGTGCCTGGTGACCGTCTTCCGCTTCCACTACATTATAACCGGCACCCTCTAAAAACTGATGCAGCAGCAAGCGGACTACTTCGTCGTCATCAACAAGCAGAATAGAGGGGGTGATGCCCTGAAAAGAAAATGTATCCATATAATAATTGGCTTGAAAAAGCGGTTTAATTTTATTGTGCGGTAATCAAAAAAATTAATCAAGTTTTTCTTGTAAAACTACACTGACTTTCCCTGCGGTTCGATAAATTCTGTCATACTGTTGTTGTATCACGGTTAAATTATGATCATGGGCCATGTTCTCGGCCTGTGAGCACAATTCAGCTAATTCGTAGGCTCCAAACTGGCTGCAACTGCCTTTAAGGGTATGGGCAATAGACTCAATTTCAGCACTATCCTCCTCCTGCACAGCCTTTTCCAGTTTTTTAAGGCGGTGGGGCAGCAAGCGGAGAAAAATAGCAATAACGGGTTTAATGTTATCGATGTTTTGGCAAAGTGTTTCAAATGTTGCATGGTCGATTGCGGCCTCCTCAGTATTCTGGAGGGAATTTCGGCTATCTGAGGCCGCATGTTCGGGCAGGATTGCAAGATTAAAATCAGGCAGACGGGTATCAAGTACTTTTTGCAGTTGGATGGTATCAAGAGGTTTTAAGAGATAACCATCCATGCCAACCTGCCTGCATTTTTTTTCAGTCGCCCTGGTGGCGTCTGCGGTGAGTGCTATGATCACCGTGCTTGTACTGCCGGCCGGCCCGAGTTGCTTTTTAATACGTGCAGTAGCCTCAAAACCGTCCATGACCGGCATGCGACAGTCCATCAGGATGAGATCAAAAGGCAGTTGCCGGCAGAATTGAACAGCCTGTTCACCGTTTTCGGCAGTAACAATTAAGGCATCGGTTTTTCGGAATATTTCTTTCAGCACCATGCGATTGGTCTCATCATCATCCACAATCAGAATTCGGGGAGGAGCATTGGCCCCGCTTAAATCCTGACTGTTCGTCATTGGCTGGACTGAAACAGGATTGTCCGGTTGCAGTTTGGTTTTTACTGTTTCCGGCCTGACAAGACGAAGCGTAAACCAGAAAGAACTGCCCTGCCCGACCCGTGAACTGAAATGAACAGTACCATCCATGAGTTCAACCAGCTTTTTGCAGATCAACAGGCCGAGTCCTGTTCCGCTGTATTGACGAGTGGAAGAATTATCGACCTGGGAAAAGGCAACAAACAGCCGATCCTGTTTGTCCTCGGGGATACCGGGGCCGCTGTCGGTTATAGTGAAGCGAATCAACTCGATATCATTTGGCTTTTCCAGAACTACGCTGAGCTGTACCGAACCATGATCAGTAAATTTAATGGCATTACCCAGCAGGTTGACCAGTACCTGTCGGATACGATACGCATCACCGAGATAACACTCTGCAAGGCCGGGATCAACTTCCAGACTTACCTCCACTCCCTTGCGTTTACCGGCCAGCTCGTACAGCGGCACGATTTCACCTAACAACCCCCTGAGGTTAAAGGGTTTGATCTCAAGAGTCATCTTGTCAGCTTCAATCTTGCTGAAATCGAGCAGGCTGTTGATCAAAGTCAGAAGATTGCGGGCCGAGGACAGAATCAGCTCAGCAAACTGTTTCTGACGAGGTGCAAGTTTGGTTTCAAGCAGTAGCTCGCTGAGCCCGATAACTCCGTTCATTGGAGTTCGGATCTCATGGCTGACCATGGCCAGAAAATCGGATTTGGCCTTGCTTGCAGAGTCTGCCTGCCGGGCCTTACCGGCAAGGTTTTCATTATTTTTTTCCAGCAGCTGGATTTTTTCTTCAAGAATATCAATTTTGCACTGCAACTTTTTTTCCTGTTCAGTTGTCATTTTAAAACAACCTCAACTGTTTGGCCGAAGTTTTTTTTCTGTGTTTTTCGGTCCGGACCGGGGCATCGCTTAACAGTTTTTCAGGTATCTCAGCCAGAAAACGGGAAGGTGTTTGTTTTGCCGTTAACTCAAAACCGCGCCGCTCAGCAACTCCTGACAGGTACAACACCCGTGCCGCGCGGGTCATACCGACAAAAAAGAGCCTCCGTTCTTCCTGTACATGTTCTTTTTCAGCTTCCTGCGTAAGGTGGGTACGGGGAGACAGGGGCAGCAGTCCTTCTTCACAGCCGACAAGAAAAACCGCCTTGAATTCCAATCCCTTGGAAGCATGCAGGGTAGCCAGCAACACAGCTTCCGCCCGCTCGTCATAAATAACAGCATCCTGGTATCTGCGGAGATGTTCAGCAAAAGATTGCAGAGAAACAGCCGATGCTGCCAACTGCCCCATCCTTATTAAATCCGGATTTTCTTTGTCCATGCTGTATCGATCTATCAACAGATTAATGCATGATGCAACCGTCTCCCGGTCTGCAGTACGGACAAGTTGTATACCAAGCTCTGTGAATCCGGCAATCTTTTTCCGG
>JAYEKB010000215.1:7050-12849 GCA_034660835.1 Thermodesulfobacteriota bacterium | reverse complement strand
TTAGTACCTTACTACCTTACTCGTAATTTTGTGTTTTTTATGGCAATAAAATAAATTCGAAACTCGAATATAGAAATACTAAACAAAAAAAAGCAAAAACAAAAACAGCAGAATGTTCAAAACTAAACATCTGACCAAAGCTTCCAGGTAGTGTTTAGAAAATTAGAATTTGATAATCCTGAATTCGGAGTCTCCGCTTACCTGTTTCGTATTTCGTGCTTCTAATTTCGTTTTTTTCCGGTTTACCCGGGTTAGGTATAGGGATTATAGACCAACACAGGGCAGGGTGCTTTTTTGACCACCCGGTCAGCGGTGGATCCGATGAGAATTTTTTCAATCCCCTTGACCCCATGGGTACCGATGATGATCATATCGGCCTTCTCCAGTTTGGCATAGCTGATAATTTCATCTGCAGCATCGCCCACAATTACATTTCCGGTGGCACCCCCTTCACGCTGTGCATACTGTTTAACCAAGGCAGCCATGTGCTCCTCGGCCTTTAGCTCAAGATCCTTAGTCATACCCAGAAATGAGGGATGCATCAGCATCATGTCATAGCCTTGAAAATTATTGATCACGTGAAAAAACAGCACCTGGGCACCAAGTTTATCGGCAATTGACAGGCCATATTCAACTACCTTGTCAGTATTGCTGGAAAAATCTATCGGAACAACCACTCTGCTTATTTCAGCCATTATTATTCTCCTTTTGGTTAATGTTGATAGTATTGTAAAAAGTCGAAAACTCACCGCAGAGAGCGCAGAGGCAACATTTTGTTTTATAAATAAAAGCTCTGCGTTCTCTGCGTCTCTGCGGTTAATAAAAAGTTTTTACGAATTCATCAATGTTCAAATTGCAGCATTTTCAGGCTGCTCGATCACAGACTCAAAGCTGTCGATGACTTCTTTCACCTCTTCACCGCTGATAACTTCTTTTTCCTCAAGACGAGCAGCCAGGGCATCAAGTACCTTTCGTTTTTCAGTCAGGATATCTGTGGCCCGCTGGTGCTGTTCTTCCACTAAATTCCGAGTCTCCTCATCAATTATTTGAGACGTGGCCTCGCTGAAATTCCGTTCTTCCTGTCCCTGAATGCCCAGATATTGCAGTTCCTGATGTTTGCCATATGTAAGCGGTCCTAATTTTTTACTCATTCCCAGACGAGTGATCATTGAGCGGGCAATCTCCGAGGCCCGTTCCAGGTCATTGGAGGCTCCGCTGGAAATATCCCCGAGGACGACCTCCTCAGCCACCCGACCACCAAGGAGGATGGCAATTTGATCCTTGAGCTCCGCTTCAGTGGAAAGGAATCTTTCTTCCACCGGCAGTTGCAGGGTAAAACCCAGAGCCGCAACTCCCCGGGGAATGATGGACACCTTGTGCACCGGTTCCCCGGTAGGTACGGTTTCAGCCACCAGGGCATGGCCGGACTCATGAAAGGCTACACGATGTTTTTCATCAGGGTTCAGTACCCGGTGCTTTTTCTCCGGTCCGGCAATAATCCGGTCAATGGCGGCCTCAAAGTCCTTCATGGTCACGGCCTTGCCCTTGCGACGCAGGGCCTGTATTGCACCCTCGTTACAGATATTCTCCAAATCAGCCCCGGTAAAACCCGGGGTACGTTGGGCAACTACAGTCAGATCCACATCACGATCCAGCTCCAGCTTTTCTGCATGCAGCTTTAAAATTGCCTCCCGGTCTTTGAGGTCCGGTTTACCCACCAGAACCTGCCGGTCAAAGCGACCGGCACGCAACAGTGCTTTATCCAGAATTTCAGGACGGTTGGTAGCCGCCAGCACCACTACGCCGGTGGAAGGATCAAAGCCATCCATCTCGGTGAGGATCTGATTTAGTGTCTGTTCCCGTTCGTCATGCCCGCCCATGGGCGATCCAATACCACGGGAACGGCCAATGGCATCCAGCTCGTCGATAAAGATAATGCAGGGTGCTTTCTGCCTGGCCTGTTCAAAGAGCTCCCGTACCCTGGCCGCACCAACACCGACAAACATCTCAATAAATTCAGAACCACTGATGGAAAAAAACGGTACCTCGGATTCACCGGCAACGGCCCGTGCCAGCAGGGTCTTGCCGGTACCGGGAGGACCGACCATCAACACCCCTTTCGGCATCCGGCCGCCTAACTCCTGGATCTGGGACGGATCTTTGAGGAAATCAACGCTTTCTTTCAACTCCTGCTTAGCCTCTTCGGCTCCAGCCACATCATCAAAGGTAACCTTGGGCAGGTTGGCGGGATGGATATGGATTTTATTGCCGATATTGAGCATTCCCTGGCCCATGGATCCCATACGTTTGGCCATCCACCCCCAGAAGAGAAAGAGCAGGCCAAAGGGAAGGACCCAGTTAAACAGGAATTTTCCCAACCAGTTGGTATTCTGGCGTACGGAATACTTGACCCCATGTTTATCCAGGGTCATGGCCAGATCATTATTCCACATGAGGGGCACGGTGATGAAACGGCGTGGCTGTCCGGTCATGTCATCGTTGAGCGTCAGGGTGCCGGTAATCACCCGGTCGGTAACCACGGCCTCGGCAACTTCCTGATTCTGAACATGGGTTAGGAATTCACTATAGGGAATTTCCTGCTGCCTTGCCTGCTGGTAGCTCTGATAAAACTGAAAAGAGATCAGGATAAATATCAGATAGATCCAGAAGGTAAAATTCGGGTTCTGCCAGAACTTTTCGCTGGTAGTCTTGTTGAGCTCAATTTCAGGCTTTTTGCCATTACCGAGGTTAAACTTGGTTTTTTTCATGCCTGGTCCTTTACGAGGAGATCAAAGAAGATTTATCCTTGGCGCTTCTCTTGTATTATATCAGGTCATCACCAAAAAAAACAATTGACAAATGTAATAGTTGCTTTATTATATCGTTTATTGGCGATATGTGAATATGACGAAGGATTATTCGGTGAAAACATTTATTCGTGTAATGAAAGCTCTTTCCGATCCCAACAGGGTACGGGTACTCAAGCTTTTGCAGGCGGGCGAGTTGTGTGTCTGCGAGATCCAAAATGTTCTGAAACTTGCCCAGTCCACGGTGTCTAAGCATATGAAGATTCTGGAGGACGCCGGGCTGGTGGACAGAAAACGGCAGGGAACCTGGATGTTTTACTCTCTGGCAGATGGAAGTGAGTCGGTGTACGCCAAAAACATGCTTACTGAACTTGGACATTGGCTGGATGACGATATAGAACTGGATACGATGCGTAAGGAATTGCCTGATACAGTTGAATTGCGTGACTGTCGTTTGAAGAATTAGGAGGAAAAAATGGAACCGATTCAACCTGCCATCTGCGGCTGTGAAAAAAAAGAACCCGGCCAAACGAATAAAATGAAAAATGTGAACATGGGCAAGGCCGCAATTATCGGTCTGCTTGGCTTTGGACTCTGGTATGTGATTTACAAACAGCTGGAGCCTTTTTCTAACTTTTTTTCCTACTCCCTGCTAAGCCTTGAAAAGGGGAGTCATTTCGGCGATGCGGTCCAGTTTTTTGTCTATGACACGCCCAAGGTCATGATGCTGCTGACGATTATTGTGTTTGTTATTGGCATGATCCGTTCCTTTTTCACCCAGGAACGAACTCGCAAGTATCTTGCCGGAAAACGGGAGTCAGCAGGCAACGTAATGGCATCCTTACTCGGCATTGTCACGCCGTTCTGTTCCTGCTCGGCAGTACCGCTTTTTCTTGGTTTTGTTCAGGCCGGCGTACCGCTTGGTGTGACCTTTTCCTTTCTCATTGCTGCCCCAATGGTCAATGAAGTTGCCCTGATTCTGCTCTTTGGCCTGCTTGGCTGGAAAGTGGCTGCCATTTACCTGGTCTCGGGTCTGCTGATTGCCATAATAGCCGGCTGGATTATTGGTCGTCTTAAACTGGAACACTGGATTGAAGACTGGGTACAGGAACTGCGGGCCGGAGAGGCCTTGGTGATAGAAAAAAAACTTACCCTGGCTGACCGGATAGAACATGGACGCGAGGCTGTGCGTGATATAGTCGGCAAGGTCTGGATCTATGTGGTTGCCGGTATTGGTGTGGGTGCCCTGATTCATGGCTATGTGCCGGAAGATTTCATGACCTCGATTATGGGCAAAGATGCCTGGTGGTCGGTCCCGGCTGCAGTTGTTGTCGGCATTCCCATGTATTCCGGTGCGGCCGGAATGATCCCCATTGTCGAGGCACTGCTCGGCAAGGGTGCGGCCCTGGGGACCGTATTGGCTTTTATGATGAGTGTTATTGCACTGTCCCTGCCTGAGATGGTTATTCTGCGCAAGGTATTGAAGCCGGGCCTGATTGCTGTCTTTATTGCTGTTGTGGGCACGGGTATCCTTTTTACCGGTTACCTGTTTAACCTGGTTATCTAATTGAACACCTCAATTAAATGATATTTTGAGAACCTATCAAACTCTGTAAAGCCAATGGAGAAACTCATGGAAATTAAAATATGCGGACCCGGATGTGCGTCCTGCGAAAAGGCACAAAAAGTCGTTGAAGCGGCGGTAGCTGCCAAAGGAGTTGACGCGTCTGTCACCAAGGTAACGGATTTTCAGGAAATCGCCAAACTGGGGATTTTTTCAACACCGGCGGTGATTATTGATGGAGATGTCAAATGCGTGGGACGGGTGCCCAAACAGCCAGAAGTTGAAGAGTGGATCAGTAACTCTTGAACACTTTTTGTAGGCTGTTTATCAAGCGAAAAATTTCATCTCTTCCTCTCTGATAGCGCATCAGCGCCTCTTCCTCGCCAGCGGCCTCGTATATCACCTTCACCTTATACTCGACTGGTACTACCTGACATTGCCTTTGCCAAAGAATAACAGAGTCGTAATTCCCAATCCCGCATGAAATCCTTCCCGAGGTTCGACAATTCCCGATAAGGTTCGACAATCTTGTCGAATATTTCATTGGCAGAGAGGATTTCACTCTCTTGGTAATCATATAACATATTGAAATTACATATTAAATATTATTTCTCATGGTTGGCACGTGTGTTGCTTTAAAGAGAATAAAGCAAAATACAAAACGTCATAACGACAACCAATTAACTGTTTGGAGGTATAACCATGAAGATGAAAAAAACATTGACCGCAGCTTTGATAGTTGGAGCATTCAGCCTGACCACCGGCCTGGTAATCGCAAATGATCAGCCTACGCGGGGACCGGTTCCCTTTGCTACCTGGGATGCAGACAACAGCGGAGCTATTGATGAGCAGGAATTTAATGCTCTGCGTGAGCAGCGTCAGGCAGCAGTCAAGGCGAGTGGTCGCCAGGGAAAAAATATGGCTAATGCTTCAACTTTTGCTCAGATAGACAGCAACGGTGACGGTCAAATTTCTGCCGAGGAACTGTCGTCCATGCAGCAGGGTATGGGTAAAGGCCGTAATGGTTCGGGAAAGGCTATGCAGCAGGGCCAGGGCAACAAACAGGGCAAAGGCAAAGGCTGGAATCAGTCGAACATGCGACCGGGACAAGGCAACAAACAGTCCATGGGCAATGGCCATTATGGTTCAAGGCAGGCCATGAAGGGAAAGATGGGACAACGCTACCAGGCCATGGATGCAGAGACCAGGAAAAAACACGATGCATTTTTTGCATCAACCGCTGAACTGCGCAAAGAAATGGCTGCCAAGCGGGTAGAAAAACAGGCCGTTATGCGCTCTGCCAATCCTGATCCTGATCAGGCTGCACAGTTGACCAGAGAGCTGCTTGCACTGCGCAGCCAGATGAAGGTTCAGGCACAAGAGGCGGGTATTGATATGGCTTCTGGTTCCGGCCGTGGAAAAGGTCAT
>JAYEKB010000215.1:0-6950 GCA_034660835.1 Thermodesulfobacteriota bacterium | reverse complement strand
CTTTATAATCCCGGACAGTATAGAATTGTCCGGGATTGTTATTTCAGATTGGATTTATTATGAAAAGAATGCTTTTTATAAGACTTGCGATTTTATTTCTTTGTCCGGTTATGGTCAATGCCGGCGAGCCGGAAAAAATAAGGATTGCGGTTGCGGCCAATGGTAAATCTACACAAGCATCTGTAAGCAATATGGCTGCTAAATGTCCTTATTATCTTATATTTAATAACAAAGGGGAATTGATAGAAGTTGTTGATAACCCTTACAGGGATGCAAGTGGCGGCGCCGGGCCTTCAGCGGCAAATTTTCTTGCCGGGAGAAGTATTACCATTGTAATTTCAGGAAATTTTGGTTCAAAAATGGTTAATACACTGGGAAACAAAAGCGTTACTCATTTTGAGTTTAAAGGGGTCGCTGATAATGCTGTTAAAAAAGTTTTAAAATTGAATTAAGGTTTTTTTGATATTGACGAGATCATCCAATATTAGTTCAAGCTGCTTTTAGAAAAAGGAGAAAATTATGGCGTTGGTTCAGATTGATAATGTTTCAAGAATTTACCAGACTGGCGAGGTGCAGGTAAAAGCCCTGCAGGATGTAACCCTTTCCATTGATGAAGCATCCTTTGTTTCTTTTGTAGGGCCATCTGGAAGCGGAAAAACAACCATGTTGAACCTTATCGGTTGTCTTGATAAGCCAACACAAGGAACGATATTCGTGGATGGTGCAGAAGTGGATGGCTTTGATCGAAAACAGAGCGCAGCATTCAGAGGCGATACCCTTGGATTTATCTTCCAGGCATTTAATCTCTTTCCTGTTCTCACCACCTATGAAAACGTCGAATATCCGCTTGTGATGATAAAAAATGAACCGGCATCAAAACGAAAGGAACAGGTGCTGAACGTTCTTGAATCAGTAGGAATGCTTGATCAGAAAGATAAATTTCCAGACCAGCTTTCAGGAGGGCAGAAGCAGCGGGTCGCGGTTGCGCGTGCTTTGGTTACACAGCCCAAACTTGTTCTTGCAGATGAGCCTACTGCAAACCTGGATAAAAAATCCGCTGTAAATGTCATTCGTCTGATGCGCAACATGCGGGATGAATTCAATACTACATTTATCTTTTCTACCCATGATCCCGGAGTCATGAAAGAAGCAGAGGTTATTTATACATTGGAAGACGGAAGACTTGTGTAACCATAACAGTTCAGGAGCACCCCACGGAGTCTGCGCTTACCTCTCTGCACGGTCAGGCTGACTCACATAGGTATTACTATAACAGCGGAGCCTGCGGAGTGGTGTCATTGCAAGCCTGCCTGCACAGATATGGGGCACTCCTGAGCAGTTATAGTCCGGTTGTATTGCCAACTTTTAGCATCCACCTGAATAGTTACGTGTAACCAAAGAACAAACATTGAAGGGGAAATAAAATGATTCGAATTTTTAAAATAGCTCTGCGGAACCTGATGCGATATAAGCGGAGAACTTTGTTGACCGCCATGCTGATCACGTTAGGTGTGTTGATGGTTATCCTTTTTTCAGGTCTTGCGGGTTCCTTTAAATCAATGATGATCGGCCAGATTACTGATTCCAATATTGCCCAGATGCAAATTCACAAAAAGGGTTATGTCTCTTCTATTGATACCAGTCCGCTACACCTGACAATTAATCAAAAAGGCTACAAAAAGGTCGGAAAAATACTCAAGGAGAATCCTGATGTTGAGGCTTTTGCACCAAGAATAAAGCTAAGCGCTATGTTAAGCAATTATAAGGAAACTACAAACATCCGCTTAAATGCAATTGATCCGGAAAAAGAAATCAAAGTTTGCCCCAATGTCAGTGAACGTATGAAATTCAGTGGCAGCGAAGTGCCGGATATTGTGCTCAAACCCGGAGAAATCATTATTCCTGCAAAACTTGCAAAAGGGCTGAAGATAAAAATTGGAGATGCTGTGGTGCTCGTGGCCAACAACAAGGATGGCTCTGTAAACGGCCTGAATTTTACTGTAGCAGGAATTATTGACGCCCTGATGGGTCCGCAGGGCAAAGAGGGATATATGCATATAAAGGATGCTCAATCCTTGCTTCGTATGGAAAAACCAGAAATCATAGAGATTGCCGTGCGGATTAAGAATTTCGACAAGCTTGATAATGTGTATTTAGACCTGAAGTCAACTCTGGGAGAAGTTAAAAATAAAAAGGGGAAACCCGCTTTTGAAATACATACATGGGAAAAACTTTCTCCTTTTTCCAATATCGCAAAAATGATTGATTTGATGACAATAAGCATGAAATCTACCATGATCGCTATTGTACTAATAAGTATTTTAAACGTTATGATGATGTCTGTTTACGAAAGGGTCAGAGAAATCGGAACCATGGCCGCCATTGGAACCTCCCCAGGCAAGATAATGGGACTTTTTCTGGCGGAAGGATTATCCCTTGGGGTTATCAGTGTCCTTGCCGGCAATATTATCGGGATCCTCGGAATCTATATGCTGAACATTTACAAGATCAGGTTTGCTTTTGGCAGGATGGATAATATTTTGTTGTCTCCGACAATCAGTTTTTCAGAGCTTGCCTGGGTGTCGGTGATAGTTATACTGGTCTCGGTTTTTGCCAGTTTACAACCTGCATACAAGGCCTCAAGGATGGAACCTGTTGATGCTCTGGGGCATGTATAGGAAGGGGTAATAATTAATACTTTGAAAATTTAACTGATTCCCCTTGAAAAGGTTAAATATTGTCGTTTCAAGCTATTATTTGAATATCGAGTAACTTCTCAATAAGTTGTAGTAATGGCCGGTTGACATGTAGGAGCTCTGTCCCCAGAGCGATAAAATTCCAGTATAGTACCACAGGCCAACATTCGCCCAGGGGACTGGGCTCCTACGGAAATCGAAAACCACCGCTTATTGAGAACATACAATATCGAATATCGAACAAGAAATTTCGAATTAAGAAGGTTTGTGCTTTATTGGTCACTTCGACATTCATAATTCCTTGTTCGATATTCTGCGGTTCAAAACACATCAGCAAAGTTTAACTTTAAACAATGATAAAGTGTTGCAACAATGTAATTTCGAAGCATTAGAATAAAGTTAATTGATTTAAGAGGTGTCTTATGAAGAAAATATTACTGGCAGTGTTTATGTTTCTGTTTGCCGCCACACCCGTGTTTGCTCTTGACGGGAATGAAATGCTCAAAAAAATTGACCGTAATCTCAATCCAGATAGTTATGAACTGTACAGAAAGCTGATAAATATTGAACCGGACGGCTCAAAAAAAGAGTTTGTCATGTACGCTGTCAAAAAGGGCAAGGAAAAGATGGCATCTGTCTTTCTGTCTCCAGCCAGTGAAAAAGATAGAAGTACTTTGCGGATCGGGGAAAACATGTGGCTGTACATCCCTAATGTCGGCAAACCGATACGCATAACCAGCTTGCAGTCTGTGACAGGAGGGGTGTTCAACAATGCGGATATCATGCGCCTTGATTACAGTACGGAATACGACTGTGAAAAGGTTGAAGAGACAGACAAAGGATATATCCTTCATCTTAAGGCAAAGACAAATGCTGTCGCCTATGACAAAGTAAAAATGTGGGTTCATGGTGAAAGTCTTCTTCCGGACAAAACAGAATGCTTTGCTTCATCGGGAATGCTTATTAAGACTCTCTATTTTAAAAAGGTCCAGGATTTTGGCGGCGGTATTGTTCGCCCTGCCGTAATCGAGACAGACAGCCCGCTCTATAAAGGGTATAAATCAGTTATGATTTTTGCAAAAATGAAAGCAAAAGATCTGCCTGACGAAGTCTTTACCCTCAATTACTTGTCCAAAATCAATGAGCTCAGGTAATTATTGGCTCTGCCTGCTTGTTACCGGTCTGTTCTTCCTTTTGCCCGGTGGCCTGCAGGCAGCAGAAGATGAATTCAGCTTTGAGCTGGATGAGATAGAAAAAAAGCCCTTGGAATGGGGCGGATATGCCGAGTTGAAATTTGAGCATCTGGACATCAACCATGGTGCGGCTCTGACAGAACTGAATTTTGCAGGTCAGCCACCGACTACCATTGATCGCTTCAGCCCCAGCCTGCAGATCGACGGCTCGTATGTGACAGGCATAACCAGTTTCAATTGGCTGCTCAAGGCGGCCGGGCAGCAGGACAACTTCGGCTGGATCGACTTTGCCGATATCTACGAGGCTTATGGACGGGTCAAACCAACGAAGCAAGCCACCGTAGACCTGGGAAAACAAGCGTATAAATGGGGTAAAGGCTATGCCTGGAATCCGGCAGGTTTTATCAACCGGCCCAAGGACCCCAATGATCCCCAGGAAGCGCTTGAGGGTTATATCACAGGTGAGCTGGACCTGATCAAGAGTTTTGCTAACAGCGATTCTCTCCACAATATTGCGCTGACCACGGTCCTCCTGCCGGTGTATGACGGCATCAACGATGATTTTGGTGTCGAGGATAATATCAACCTGGCAGCAAAGCTTTATCTCTTGTACCTGGATACGGATATCGATTTCATCTTCTACACCGGTAACAGCAGGTCCTCGCGATTCGGAGCTGATTTTTCAAGAAATATCACGACCAATTTTGAAATCCACGGAGAGGCGGCCTATCTCTCTAATGAAAAAAAGCTGCTCCTCCTTGAAGACGGTACAACCAGGCTGGAAGGAGATGAGGTGTTCAGAACTCTGCTCGGCCTTCGCTATCTGACGGATAACGACCTGACCGCCATTATCGAGTACTATTATAACGGCAACGGTTATAGTGAAGATGAACGAACCCGTTTCTACCAATACGTTGACGATGGAACGATAGAGCTGGATAGCGCGGTCAGTGATGCGCTTTTGCAAAAGGCGCGGGAGTTGAGCCTGCGCGGTTACGGCAAACCTTACGTGGGCCGCAACTATCTCTATGCCAGATTCACCCTGAAAGAACCTTTTGATATCCTCTATTTTACTCCCGGCCTGACAACCATCGTCAACCTGGACGACCAGAGCTCCTCATTCATTCCGGAGCTCGCTTACACCGGCTTCACCAACTGGGAGATGCGACTGCGTTTTTCCCTGCTCACCGGTGGTTCCTTCACTGAATATGGTGAAAAACAGACAAGCAATAAGGTCGAATTCCGTTTGCGCTGGTTTTTCTAATTTTTTCTTTCCTATACTTTTCCTGAAAAGTTGTTCTGTAAGGAGCCCAGTCCCCTGGGCGATAGATGAGCGGAACTTCGAAGGAACACCTCATCGCCCGGGGGACTGGGCTCCTTATTTTTTTCCCAGATGATGGTAGACATACGCCTCGGCCAAAAAAAGATTTGCAAATAATGGCTGTACCGTCGACAATTAATGATTCATTGTAGCTGTTGAAATTGTTTGTTGAACTGGGGAGAACAGATCATGGGTGACGCGGATATCGGATTGATCGGTCTTGCGGTGATGGGACAAAATCTTGTTTTGAATATCAATGACCACGATTACACTGCATCGGTTTTTAACCGAACTATCTCCAAAGTTGATGCTTTTTTGGAGGGAGCAGCCAGGGGATCGAGTATAATCGGTACCCATTCTATTGAAGAACTGGTCAGTAGTCTGAAGCAACCACGAAAGGTGATGCTGATGGTCAAGGCCGGGACCGTGGTTGATGCATTCATTGAGCAGCTTGCTCCACTTCTTGATAAAGGTGATATTATTATTGATGGAGGTAATTCACTGTATACGGATACTGAGCGCCGTACCGCCGCCCTTGCAGAAAAAGGTATTCTCTTTATCGGAACCGGTATTTCCGGTGGTGAGGAAGGGGCACGCACAGGCCCATCCATCATGCCGGGCGGCAATCCTGATGCCTGGCTCCATGTTAAGGAAATCTTTCAGGCAATTGCTGCCCGGGTCGACGGTATCCCCTGTTGCGACTGGGTAGGAGAGGGCGGGGCAGGTCATTATGTGAAGATGGTCCATAATGGTATCGAATATGGTGATATGCAGTTGATTTGTGAGGCCTATGATTTTATGCACCGGGTTTTATCCATGGATGCCGCTGCCATGCAGAATGTATTCAGTCATTGGAACAAGGGAGTGCTGAATTCCTACCTGATAGAGATCACAGCTGACATCCTTGACTTCAAAGATGAGGATGGATCCCCGCTGGTCGAAAAAATTCGTGATACTGCCGGTCAGAAGGGGACTGGTAAGTGGACGGGAATCAGCGCTCTTGAGTTGGGTGTTCCTTTGACACTTATAGGGGAAGCTGTTTTTGGACGTTTTTTGTCAGCGATGAAAGAGGAACGAACCAGGGCATCTGCCAAGTTAACTGGCCCAAAACTTCAATTTGATGGCCAGATAGAGTCCACAGTTGATGATATACATCATGCTCTGTATGGTGCAAAAATAATTTCCTATGCACAGGGCTACATGCTCATGCGGCAGGCAGCCCTGGAAAACAACTGGAACCTGAATTATGGTGGTATTGCACTCATGTGGCGAGGCGGCTGTATTATACGCAGCGGGTTTCTGGATAATATCAAACAGGCCTTTGACAAAAAGCCGGATCTGGAGAACCTTCTTCTTGATGATTTTTTCAGCAATGCAATCCAGGCGAGCCAGGACGGGTGGCGAAAAATTGTGGTCCTGGCTGCCCGACTTGGTGTACCAATGCCTGCAATCTCGTCCGGTTTGAGTTTTCTTGACGGCTATCGCAGCGAGCGTTTGCCCGCTAACCTGTTGCAGGCCCAGCGTGATTATTTTGGGGCTCATACCTATGAGCGCCTGGATAGACCACGGGGAGATTTTTTCCATACCGACTGGACCGGCAGCGGTGGAGATGTGGCTTCAACAACCTATACGGTGTAAGTTCCTTGTTTGCTATCCTTTCACCAAAATTGGATATGTACCTTTATTTCCTGAACCATTGTCATGAAAATAAACAGGAGGTGTTGTGATGGGAGAAAAAAA
>JAYEKB010000214.1:0-3087 GCA_034660835.1 Thermodesulfobacteriota bacterium | reverse complement strand
TTCTGGTCGGCATGTTCTGCAAAAATAACAGCCGCGCAGTTTTCCGAAGGCTGGCCGGAGCTGGCTTCAGCCTGCTTTTCCAGCATCTCCCTCGCTTTTAAGGCAATAGTTTCTGCCCGGACATACAAATCAGACAACATCTGCAGGGCGTATGCGTTGGATGTAATATCTGCCAGGCCAGCCACGGTTGCCTCTTGCATACCTGCTCCAACAGCAGTTTTGAGGATGGGTAGAGCAGAAAGGGGATTGGTTTCAAGGAAGGTTTGTTCGACAGCGCTGAGTGCGCCTTTGGTTTCAATCTTGTTAGCTATGCCGGTCAGCGTATTCTGAACATATTCTCTCAAATCACGATTGGTATCGGTAATCTGGCTGCAGGTTCCACCGGTATCTTTGGCGTACACCTCACCAGTTGTAAACGACTTGATGTCGTCGGGATTATTCTCGGCACAGGGCGTTTCATAAGATACCTTGTACGCATTTGCAGGGCCTTCCAGTTTCACGTCTCCGACCAAACCACGGATGAGATTAATATGATTAGTCGGAATGCCTATTTTATTACCCACATTTTCGAGCAATGAGCCGCCGGAAAGAAAGGTGCTGGTTATTTCCGCATTACATCCGCTTGTCACTCTGGACACGTCCCCTGATTGAGGAACATTGTTGTTGGCCTTGTCCTCTTGGGTAATGATGTCCCACATTTCTGATATACCCTGGCTCAGCTTGTTTTCTTTAATTGCTGTACCCAGCTTCTCCCGCATGACCTCGGAGGAATGGAATCCATTTTCATCCATGACAACCCCGACCATTTCTTTTGCTGCCGCACACTCATCTATCTGCATACTGTTGAGATTGTCGGCCAGGGCCTCAAAGTTTTTGATGGTATTGGAGCACTGTTCACAGAGCGTTTTCAAGGCCAGATCAAAGGCCACTGCCGGGGCACTATCCAAAATGGATTGCAGTTTATCAACCAGGTAGTCCGTATTCATAAAGCTGAATCCACCCATGAATACGTCAATCCCGCCGCATCCACTTTTAATACGCGGCATTTCAACGGTGATCGGATAATCAACTGTACTTGGCCACCTGGCACTGAACCCGCCACCTGAATAGTATCCCCGCTGCTGTCCGGCAAGGTAGTTGGGAGAGGTTGTGGTCCTCTGATTCAGCCAGTCGTCAACCCAGGCAGCCGGTGACATAACAGGGTTCGATATAATCACAAGAGCTGCCGCAATGATGATCAGTTTTTTCTTATCCACGGCTGTTTCCCTTTTTTGAGGATGGATGTGGGATCAAAAGCAGTACCTTTCTGAAAATCATACATCAGGAAGTTATCGCCCTGGGTACTGCCCTGCAGATATCGGATAGCCCGGTAGAGTTTTCTTTCCAGCTCTGTCAGGGCAATAACGCCGGTCGTTACGGTCATGTACTTCTCCTGTCCTCTTTTTATGAGAAGTAATGTCGGTGTAATGGTGATATTGAATCGAGTAGCAGCATTCCTTTGCCTGCTTATATCCACAGTCTTGATTTGCCAGCCGTATTTGTCCACAAAATAGGCCAGAATCTGGGCTTGTTTTTCGCAATATCCGCAGCCGGGACTGACAAAAAACAGCAGTGCATGTTCCTGATTAGCCTGGCCAATGGTATGGGTGATTTCATCCTGCTGCATCTGTACTCTGGCAGTAATCCCTGGCCCGGCAGTGGGATACACCTGGTTTACATTAAAAAGATTTGAGTACTTCTGAGTTACATACATGCTGGCATTGGTGTAGGCTAAGGCCTTGCGCCGGGCAATATCCTGGATAACTCGATATTGCAGGATATTATCCTCTGTCGGGTACTGGACCGCTCTTTTCTGCAGGCCATTTAATAATTCCTGAAAATCATCAGGATGCATGTTCCACAGCTCATCAATGGAGATATTATCCAGAGATGGAACTCTCTCAGGTGGTTTGACGGGTAGGTCCGGGGTACTCTCCTGTACTTCCTGTTCCGGCGGCGGATCTTCGTACCAGAACCAACCATGCTTGGTCTCGCTGTAAAACCTGTTTTTTTGTTCGATGTCAGCAGCTGTCGCATTGCCGACAGCTATCAGCAACCAAACGAACCCTGACAGAAGCAGGCTACCAAAGCGGTAATGCTTTATAGAGAACGTTATCTGCATGGACAAAACCGAAATACCTGGAGTCAAAACTACGCGGATCACTTCCTATCATAAAAAAGTTGTTCCTCGGCACCAGGCCGTTGAACCTGAACTGCGGCAATGGCTTTCCCGTGCTGTCTCTCTCCAGAGATTTCCCTAATATTTTTTTGTTGCAGGAAATTAATCTGTTTGCTTCGTTTTTTAGAAGCTCACTGGGGCTGCATCCCACCTCTTTTATCAGATGATCATTTTTCTCCTTCAGCCCCTTGTGGACAAAATCTGTCTCCTTATGCTTGAAGACCAAATAATCCCCAGTCTTGATATTTTTCGTGCTCACAGGAGTCATAAAAAAAAACCTGTGCTGGAGAGAAGGACTGGTGGATACAATGATTCGGCTGGGCAGCCAGGCACCAACCAACAGAGCAGCAAGAACAACTAAAGCCATCGTCTTTTCCTTATTGCTCAGCTTCTGGAAAAACTTCTTTCTGTTATTTAATGATGATTTCATCTCCATTTCTCAGCACTACCTCCTTTAACAGGATAACGGAATTTGAATTGGCACCTTCTTGATTCAACGCCTGTTCCAACTTATCCAGGCTTGATTTCCACTGGTCTTCGCTGATTTCTCTGGCTGCCATCAACGCTTTTTGGGTTCTCAGATATCCTTTCAAGTCCAGAACCTTGATCTTTTGCGCAAACATCCAGTCATAGCCAAACACAACTCCAGCAGCCATCATCATTGAGATAATGATTACCTTCAGATAACCCGGGCCGGAGCTTTTGATTTGCTCAGATGTCTTTTGTTCTCTCACTGTCCGCTACTCCGCATTCTTCTAATCAGGCCTTCCAGGGTTGCTGTTTTTACTTCCCGGTTAATCCGCTCCAGGAGATAGTCAAGCCCGGCATCTCCTGTGATAATGAAGGTATCTTTGTCACTCGCATACACA
>JAYEKB010000213.1:0-3104 GCA_034660835.1 Thermodesulfobacteriota bacterium | reverse complement strand
TTCTGCTCAATACGGAAATCGAACTGTTGAAGAATTTCAGAAATCAGTTCTATCCGGCCGATTCTACGTTCAGCATCAGCCGCCCCTCCTTTAAAAGTAAAAGCAACATAACTTTCAGTAAGTAAATCACTCAGGAAAGCCTCAATCATGGCAAAATGATACCCTAAACGAACCGATAAATTGCAGTAATTCTTTGAAATAAGAAAATAATTTTTGGCAGTCAGGGGAGTGGCCACCGCAGGATCAAGGCCGGGCTGCATTGTGGACCTGAAAAGAATTGAGCCAAGGCCCTTTACGCACACTGCAGGAGGACCGGCCCAGGGAAAAGCATCAATTCCTGCCAATATAGCGTTCATAGGCGCAGAAACGATATCATCCACATGTATTGTCTTGTCCTTGATATTTACTCCTTCCCGAAAACCATCTGATAAATCGACAACCCACCAGTCCAGGGCCACATCTCTAACCAGCCTTTTGGCAGCATGTTCGTCAAAATGCTTTTTTTTGCCAAAGCTGAACATCTCAACTACTGCTTTTTCATGGCAGAATCGTGTGATATCATGGAGTGTTTCGCAATAGGTTGACTTAAAAAATGGCGAATTCGGGTCGGTCAAGTTGAGCGGACTAATATACTGCAGCAAGTCACGAAGGAGCAACTGGATAGGACTGTTTGCCATAAGATCCGGTTGCAGTGCGGATCGCGCCAGGAGGTCTTCCCGCTTACCGGAATGGATCAGACGGTTATCGGCATCCACCGTGATAATCTCATTGTTTTTGAGTTTTTTTAATGCATCATCAACTCCAAAAATAGCAGGGATACCAAATTCCCTGGACACGGTGGCCAAATGACCGGCTACGCTGCCGGTTTCGCCAATCAAAGCTGTTGCCTTGGTTAACAGGGGAGCCCATTCCGGCAACGGATGCTCTACCACCAGTATGGCTCCTTTGGGAAACTGGAGCATGTCCAGCGAAGAACGAACCGTAAAGACCGGTCCACAGGCAACACCGGAACTGGCGGTAACCGTACCACGCAGCAGACAAGATACCTCAGCTTCAGGCCTAACATTGGATTTGTCATGGTCTCGTGCCGCAACGAATGCGACCATGGGCCTGCTCTGTAAGATGATTATCCTGCCCTGCTTATCAATTGACCATTCAATGTCTTGAGGACTGCCAAAATGGTTTTCAAGGATGAGAGCAATTTCAGTAATGTCTTTGGCCTGTTTCTTGGTCAGGATGTCAAGATAAGGCGATGCACTGTCAAAGCTGTTATTATTAGCTATTGTATGTAGTAGAATTCTGTGCGGAGATTGTCTGGAGACGTGAAACAAATCCGTAGAACTTGTGCCCTCTACAACTTTCTGGGCCGTTCCTCGTACCACATCGAGGGAGACCCAGTCACTTGAAGGGTCTGCCGGATCCCGGGTATAGATTATGCCGCTTACTACGGCATCCACCATGGGCAGACAGCCAACGCACATATCGATATCTCTGTTACGGTAGCCTCTTTGCAGGCGATAAAGAAGGGCCCGGCTGGTATATTTGCTGGCTACGATTTCTTTGTAGGTGTGGCCAAGGAATTCTTTGTCCACATTCAGTTCGGTGTGATACTGGCCGGCAAATGAGGCACCTGCCAGATCTTCCCCGGTAGCACTGGAGCGCATGGCAACCATGACACCGGGCTGTGTTTCTTTCTCAAGTTCTGCGTAGGCTGCGTAAATTTTTTCTTCCAGGTCCGTAGGCAAGGTGCTGTTGGTTATCAGTTGCTGAATAGTGGCGCTGGCCTCATAAACTTCAGCGAGATTGTCCCGATCAAGCATCTGCATAATCCTGCGGATCTTCGGTTGCAGTTTATTTGCTGTAAGGAAATGACTGGACGCGGAAACTGTTATGGCGAAACCAAGGGGAGTTTCAACACCGGCAAGTCCGGCCACTTCGCCAAGATTAGCCATTTTTTCTCCTACCTGATCAGCCATGTCTCTATTAATTGCGGATAGGGGGACAATCCACTTGCCGCTATGAACCCGTGGCATTTTATTAATGACACCATCGACTTGGCCGCTGATTTTTTCATACAGCGGTTCCAGCTGGTGATACCTACCATCCGACATCTCAATCATGTGCCGGATCATTTTATAGACATTGACCAAGACCCGAGTGCTACGTGAACGTACAAATGCCATGCTGAAGGTTTGGCCTGATTGCAGGGCCTGCTCCATCTCTGCCATGGCCTCAAGTGCGTTGTTGTTGGCAGTAAGCAACGCTCTGAAATTAACGTATCTGGTTCTGAAGGCAGCCTGCAGTTCTTCGGGTGACAGCCTGGTGCCTGTTCCTGCAGAGAAAGTCTTCTTTATCCAGTCGATGATACCAGCCATAGAGGTCAAAAATATTAGGGGAGAAGTCAACAAGGGCGGTCTCCTGCCCTTGTTGACGGTCAAATAACGAAGGTTGTGCGAGTGTATCCTGTAATAGTATGAACTCTCACACAGTCCTTGGAAACCGGATCAATGTCCTATCTTGAGGCCAAGTCCTTCAAAGAGGTACATGATACCAAATCCGTACCAAAGAGTATAAATAACATAGAACCCAAGCGAAAGGGTTACGAGAAGCAGGGCATCCTTTATTGATTGCGGCTTTATTGTGTAGTAATTATATGACACCTGCACCGCTCTTTTAATTACTTTGGATACAATATCAGCCTGTTCAAAATTTTTCTGTTTATTGAGATTTTTTTGAGTGACTTTCAATGTATTGTACCAGTTATAGAGAACAAGCCGTTCGTTATAACCATATTTTTTCACGAGTTTTGCACCGTCGTTGGCATACATCGCGTCTGAATCAGCCAGAGCGTTCTGCAAAATGGCCCCGAGATCTCCTGTTATTTTCATGGTGTTGCCGGTAACAGCGACGGTCGCTCCACCCGATTCGAGCAGCTTGGTGCTTTGCTGTGCCTGCTGTTCATCTTTCATGACCAGCTCCAGCTCAACGACCGTACCATCATACTTTTTGGCTTTTTCTTGAACCTGGGGGATAAAATACGCTGATCCCTTGGATATGGAGTTGTAGAGATTATCCATAAAATCAAGACCATTATGGCCGTTGAA
>JAYEKB010000212.1:0-3115 GCA_034660835.1 Thermodesulfobacteriota bacterium | reverse complement strand
GATTGAATGGATACACGATTGGGTTATAAAGATAGGTTACGAATCAACAAATCATCGAAGCTGTATTGAAATTTTCATTTTACTTTGAGACTTGAGCCTTGAGTCCTTGAACTTTTACCTTTGAGCTAATAAGGGGAGCGTTATGAAATTCAAATACACCGGTATTGTTATTCTAATAGTTCTTATGACCTTTCTCTTGGCAGGCTGCGGGTCAAGCGGTGGTGGAGATGATGGCGGGGGAAGTGACAGTGGAGATTCCGCGGCTGAAGAAAACGGCGGCGGCGCAACTGCATCAATGACGCTCAGTGCCGACCCGACCAGCATTCCGGCAGACGGATCCGGTTCTACATCAATTACAGCTACCTTGACGGACGATGCCGGGAATGCAGTAGCGCAGGGAACATCCGTAACTTTTTCAACGACCCTCGGCACCTTATCGAGCGGTACTACAACCACACCTGATGATACCGGCGTTGTGATAGTTTCGCTGATTGCCGGTACGACCGCAGGCCCTGTAACGGTGACGGCTACTTCCAACAACGTTACCCAAACAACATCTGTAACTTTTACTGAAAGCGGTGGTGATGCCACGGCATCGTCAATTAAGCTTTCTGCGGATCCCATTTCCGTAAAATCCGATAACTCGGACAGTTCTATCATTACCGCCAATGTTCTGGATGCAAGCAATGCCGTTATAGAAGGAATTACTGTAGTGTTTAGCGCCGGAGGAGGACAGATAAGCGCGTCATTTGCTGATACAGATGCAAATGGCAAGGCGCAGATCAACTTTTCATCAGGAACTTTAGATCCGAGCAATCAGGTTGTTACGATTACCGGCACTGTCTCAGGGCTTTCTTCGCAGGTACCCGTTGAGATCACAGGCTCAAACCTCACTCTTTCTACCGACAATTCGAACATTACAAACGATGGCTCAACTACTGCCACACTGATAATAACGGCAAAGGATGCAGGAGAGAGGCCTGTCTATGATATCCCGCTTACACTGAGTGTCAGCGGTGACGGTGGAGCCATCCTTTCGGCGTCTTCAGGTAATACAAACAGTAGCGGCGAGCTTCAGGTGACTGTTACAGGCACAAACGCCGGCCTTGTAACAATAACGGCCTTGGGCCTTGGGACAATGGGCACTCAAGCATATACTGTAAGCTCTGTTGGGGCGCTCTTTGGCATTACCTCACCAACAACCGATCCTTGTCTCCTTTCCACCAACACAGATCTTACAATTATTGTAAATGCCCCGGGGTTGACAAATGTCCAGTTTGCCACGACCCTCGGCAGCCTAACAGGGAGTGGCGAAACAGGGCGGGTAATAGAGGTGGCTGTTGCAGGCGGAACAGCTTCAGCCGTGTTCCGTTCGAGTCAGGCCGGTCTGGCAACCATTCAGGTATTTGATCCGGATAATACTTCAACTTCGGACACTATGGGAGTAGCGATCACAGCGCCATCCGTGGATGCTGCACGCATTACGTTGCAGTCCAGCACATATGTGGTTGCGCCAAGTTCCGGAGGCATCAGCAATACAGCTACCCTGACAGCAACTGTGCGAACCTCGGATCTTCAGGTCGTCAGCGGTGCCCCTGTGGCATTTTCGATTGAAAACCCCACAGGCGGCGGCGAGGCCGTATCACCTGTTGTTGTGTATACGGATAGCTCAGGTGTTGCAACCACAACATTTACTTCCGGCTCACTGCCTTCGGTAGAACCTGTGATCGTCAGCGCCCGGGTTGTCGGCGAAGGTACCACCGGTCCTTTGACCAACCTTTCATTTAATAATTCAGACCCGGATACCATCACGCGACCCGGAGGATCGTTTATAGACGATGGCTTTGAGGATGGTGAACAGATCAGGGTTCAAGGTTCGGCAGATAATGACGGTATCTATATTATCGAAAAGGTGGCCCCCAACACCCTGACTCTGGATGCCGGCGAAACCCTGCTTACAGAAGCAGCAGGGGCAACAGTCACCATCACGGCCGTTGCTGTTGCACTTGATCCGGGCATTACAATCGGCGGGACAGCCGGATCAGTGGTGATCGGCAGAGGTTCTGAAATCACCGTGCTAAATCCAACCACGTATGCCTTGCCAATGTCTGTACTGGTGGCGGATTCAAACGGCAATGCCGTAGCGGGTGCCGTGGTTTCTCTCAGCACATGGCCTTCCCAGTATTCAGCAGGTACCTGGTATGATGAAGACCCTGATCCGGAAAAGGAGACATTTGTGCCATATATTTCAGGCACCTTCGACAATGAGGACTTAAATGAGAATACGTTTCTCGATCCTGGTGAAGACACAAACGGGGATGGTCTGTTGACGCCTCATAACTCTGCAGCAGGCACTCTTCCTACAACGGTGACCACAGATGAAAATGGTGTTGCCAATTTCGATCTGGTTTACCTGAAGGAGCATGCCAATTGGATTAGAGATCGAATCAGGGCAAGCACCCTTGTCCTTGGAACAGAAACCACGGCATCTACAATCTTCCACCTTCCTTATGAAAGGTCGGAAGGAGAGGCAGGGGATTTACACGATTCTCCTTATCCCGTAGTCCTGACAGTGGCGGTAGGAGGAACCACTGTTTATACCTTCCCTGTCTTTACAGACACCGATACCGATACGTTCACATCATCTTCAGATGATGGTAGCTTTGCTGCTGCTCCAAACGAAAGAGTCTATACATACACAGAGCCAGGAACCGGATCTGTCGGTGATGTCATCATGGACTATGTCACCATAGAAGGAACGGTTTACGATCCGGTGACAGGCGCGTCTAGCGAAATCAAGACAATCGTGCCTGTGCAGATTATTATACAATAGGCTCACGGAAGCGACTCCATCTCTTTTTGGGCACGAGCCGCTAATTGGTTTGACAATATTCCACCGCAACCCGATCTTGCCCTGACAATATTGAGTTGCAAGCTTGTTTCCAATAATAATTTGAAAATAATGATAATCAGTGCAGATCACTGGCTATCATTGCTGCTGTAATGGAATTTGGACTGTTTCCTCCTGCGCCAGCCTGCGAACCTGCCCAACAAGATAAAAAGGTATTGAAAGCAATTTAAATTCAACTGACTGCCCTCCGGGCACCCTAATTGA
>JAYEKB010000211.1:0-12991 GCA_034660835.1 Thermodesulfobacteriota bacterium | reverse complement strand
CACCGAAGGCAAGCCGATGCGACCGCACCTGCTTTGTCGCTGCAGGAGCAGGCATAGGCAACTATAGCCTACTCCTGCGCTCAGCGCATCTGCAGCCGCCTCGACTTGTGAAATATGCGGGCTAATTATCTCTGTCGAATTTATTTTCCATAATTCAACCATTTACTTTATCATTGCAAAACGTGCCAGCCCACCAATACGACGAATCCAAAATAAAAACCCTTAGTTCGCTTGAGCACATTCGCAAGCGGCCCGGTATGTATATCGGCCGCCTGGGTAACGGTTCTCATCCTGATGACGGTATCTATATCCTTGTCAAAGAGGTGATTGATAATGCCGTAGACGAGTACATCATGGGGTATGGCAAACGGGTTGACATCGCAATTGAAGAAGATGGCAAATGCCGGGTACGGGATTATGGACGCGGTATCCCGCTGGGTAAGGTAGTGGAATGCGTTTCCGTGATCAACACCGGTGCTAAGTACAACACTGATGTCTTCCAGTTCTCAGTCGGCCTTAACGGTGTCGGAACCAAGGCTGTGAATGCCCTTTCCCGGCATTTTACGGTCTGCGCCTTTCGTGAGGGGAAATATAAAAAGGCCATTTTTGAACACGGCACCCTGATAGAGGAGAAAAAGGGCAAAAGCAAGGAGCAGGACGGCACCCTGATCGAATTTTTGCCTGACGCAGAGCTGTTCCCTGATTATTCCTTTGATCTTGAATATGTTGGCCAGCGGTTGTGGCGCTATGCCTATCTCAATGCCGGTTTAAGCCTTTTTCTGGATGGCAATGGCGAAAACGAAAATAAAAAATATTATTCCGAAAACGGCCTGTTAGACCTGCTGGCAAATGAGCTTGACGATAAGCAGATCTACCCGGCCATCCATGCCTCGGAAAAAGCCCTGGAATTTGCCTTCACCCACACCGACGATTACGGGGACACCTATTTTTCTTTTGTCAACGGGACATACACTTCTGAGGGCGGCACTCATCTCTCTGCTTTTCGTGAGGGCATCCTTAAAGGCGTTAACGAGTTTTCCGGCAAAAAGTATACAGGCAAGGACGTGCGTGACGGAATCGTCGGCACCCTGGCCGTTAAAATACAGGAACCTGTTTTTGAATCTCAGACAAAGAATAAACTTGGAAATACAGATATAAGAGCATGGATTGTTAATGCGGTTCGTGAGGCTGTTGCAACCCATCTGTACAAGTATCCGGATACCACCGAAGTTCTCATGGACAAGGTGCAGCGCAACGAACGTATTCGTAAAGAATTGCAGTCGGTACGTAAAGAAGCCAAGGCCAAGGCCAAAAAAGTTGCCTTTAAGATTCCCCAGCTCAAGGACTGCAAGTACCATCCTACGCGTAAAAAACCGTCCAAGGAAGGGCGGGAAAATATGGTGTTCATCACCGAGGGCCAGTCTGCGGCCGGTTCAATCGTTTCTTCCCGCGATCCCATGACCCAGGCGGTCTTCTCGCTCAAGGGCAAGCCCATGAATGTCTATGGTCAACGGCTTGATCTTCTGTATAAAAACGATGAGATGTACTCCCTGATGCGGGCTTTGAATATTGAGGATTCCATTGCCGAGCTGCGTTTTGACAAGGTTATCCTGGCAACGGATGCCGACGTGGACGGGCTCCATATCCGCAATTTGCTGCTCACTTTTTTTCTCCACTATTTTGAACCGCTGATCAAGTTGGGCCATGTCTACATCCTGGAGACCCCTATTTTCCGGGCACGGAACAAGAAAAAAACCTGCTACTGTTATTCCGACAAAGAAAAAGATGAGGCCATCCGCGAGTTGAAAGGACGGGCCAGTGCCAAAACCGTGGAAGTAACCAGGTTTAAAGGGCTTGGCGAGATTTCACCGCCCGAATTCAAGCAGTTTATCGGTCAAGATATGCGGATCAGGCAGGTGAGGATAGACAACCTGTCCGAGGTGAGCCGGGTTCTTAAATTTTACATGGGCAAAAACACACCCGACCGTCGCCAATACATCATGGATCACCTTACCCTGAGACCGGTATGAGCGATATCATCCAGGACCGGCAACAGGGCAAGCTGCATAAACTCTTTGACTGCAACTTTCTGGATTATACCTCCTATGTTATCCGGGAACGCGCCATTCCTGATATCAATGACGGCTTGAAACCGGTTCAGCGCCGTATTCTGCAGACTCTGCACAACATGGATGACGGCCGTTTTCATAAGGTGGCCAATGTGGTCGGTGAGACCATGAAACTCCATCCCCATGGCGACCAGTCCATCTTTGCCGCGTTGGTGAACCTGGCCAACAAGGGCTATCTTATTGATCGGCAGGGGAACTTCGGCAACATCTTTACCGGTGATCAGGCATCTGCCCCCCGTTATATCGAGTGCCGCCTGTCCCCCCTTGCCCGCGAGACTTTTTTTAATAAAGATCTGACCGAATTTATCGACTCCTATGACGGACGCATGCAGGAACCGGTTTCCCTGCCAGCCAAATTGCCCGTATTGCTCATGCTTGGGGCTGAAGGTATCGCAGTGGGTATGGCGACCAAGATCATGCCCCATAATTTCCGTGAGTTGCTCAAGTGCCAGATCAAATATTTAAACGGCAGGAAGTTTACACTCTATCCTGATTTTCCCCGCGGCGGGATTGTGGATGTCTCGACCTATGATCACGGCAATGGCCGGTTGCGCTGTCGGGCCAGGATTAAAATGGTAGACGACAAGACCATTGCCGTCACCGAGCTGCCTTATAACCTGACAACTCAATCTCTGATCGACTCGGTGGAAAGGGCTGCCAAGACAGGCAAAATCAAGATCACCTCCATCAACGACTATACGGCCGAAGAGGTTGAAGTTGAGATCAAGCTGCCGCGCGGTGTGCATGCCGATGAAACCATTGATGCCCTGTACGCCTTTACCGATTGTGAAATACACATCTCGCCAAACATGGTTGTCATCAGGGACAACATGCCCTGCATTGTGCAGACTGAAGAGGTGCTGGCCCATAATACCGACAAACTGCTCCGCGACCTGGAAAAAGAACTTAACATTGAGCGGGGCAGGCTGCTGGACAAACTGCATGCACGCAAGCTGGAACAGATCTTTATCGAAGAGCGGCTCTACAAGGAGATTGAAGAAAAAATATCGTATAAGGCTGTTATTTCAACAATTCGCCAGGCCCTGTTTCCCTTTGCCGATGAACTGATTCGCAAGGTAACAAAAGAAGACATTGAACGGCTGCTTGAAATCAAAATTAAGCGTATTTCCCGGTACGATATCAACAAACAGCAGAAAGAGATCCGGACCATTGAAAAGGCTATTGCCACCATTGAAAACCATTTACTGGACATGGTGGAATTCACAATTAAATTTATTGAAGCCCTGCTGAAAAAATACGGCAAACAGTTTCCACGCAAGAGCAAGCTCAAACAGTTTGACGAGGTTAATGCCCGGGCAGCGGCTCTGTCCAATATTAACGTGGCATATCATCGTGATTCCGGCTTCATGGGTAGCAAGGTTAACGTAGAAAACAAGAGAAAAGATCTTGAACTGACCTGTTCTGAATATGATCGTATCCTGCTCATCTTCAAAAATGGGTTGTACAAGGTGGCCAATGTCGCGGATAAGGTTTTTGTGGGCAGTGATCTGCTGTGGATGGGGCTGGTTGACAACGATTTAGTCTTTAATGTCATCTACCGTTCAGGCTTTGAAAACCTGACCTATGGTAAACGGTTCAAGATGCCCAGGTTTATTATTAACCGCGAATACCGGCTCTTCCCCGAACACAAACGCTCCGTTATCCAGATGCTGGCCGTGGGGAATAAAGAAATCAGGGCCCGGGTCAGCCTGGTCCCGTCCTCAAGGGCCCGCTACAATTCCATTGAAATCGACATGGACGACCTTTTGCTCAAAGGTGCATCAGCCAAGGGCAAGCGAATCAGCAACCGGGTGGTCCGCCGCGTAAGCAACATAACCGGCAAACCACGCAAAAAAACACCGGTCATGCCCTCACTGCCCGGATTAACTATTGAAAAGAAAGAAAAAAGTTAGATTATTTTTGTCACGCATTTCATTTCTTTGTCATTCCCGTATAGGTAGGAATTTAGTCATTTCAATATGTTATTAATTCCCGTCTACGTTGGAATGACGAGCAGGGAACTTTTTACGAGTCCAACTTGAATATTCTTTTGAAAAAAGTTGTTGCTTATCTGGAATTTTCGGCTATTGTCAAATTCATTGTTGTGTAGTCACTATTTGTAGTTTACGAATTACGGAAAAGATAACCGTACAATCCCTACAAAAAGGGCGTGCGTTTTTTTTGGTATAATAGAAGACTACCTGCCGGTTTTATATTTTTTTAGCCGGCATTTTATCATTTAAGCGGTTCCGGTAGTGAACCGCGAACAGTAAGGAGTAGTTCAAGATGGCTGAAGGTACAGTAAAGTGGTTTAATGATTCGAAAGGTTTTGGTTTTATCGAGCAGGATGGCGGTCCCGATGTTTTTGTACATCATTCCGCAATTCAGGCCGAGGGCTTCAAGTCCCTGGAGGAAGGTGCACGCGTGACCTTCGACGTTGTTGACGGTGCAAAAGGACCTGCCGCAGAGAACGTTGTCCAGCAGTAAGCTTTGATCAACTAATATCATTGCAATTGCAAAGGCCCCGCATTTTGCGGGGCCTTTTTTTTTGGCAGTAATTATTACGTCAAATATAAAGAGTACCCGGGAGGAACCCTTGGCCAGAAAACCAAACTATTCGTATGAAAAGCGCCAGAAGGAATTGGCAAAGAAAAAAAAGAAAGAAGAAAAAAGGCTGCGCAAGCTTGCAAAAAAGAACAATCCAACCGGAGAAGGGGAGGATAGTATCCCCCAGGAAGACGAATAACTGAAATCCATATTTTTCCAGGAACACTCTATGCCTGGGAAGTCTCTTGCCGAATACATCTTGAAAGAGCTTTTGAAAGAGTTCCTATTCCCGGCTAACTGCTCGGCAAAAAGATTGTTTTTATGATCTTCCCTGGTATAACTACATTTACTATTCCAACCGCCTGTTTCAAGGCATACCTGATCAATACCGTTAAAGGAGGAAATTATGCTGCTCCGAGGAAGTTGTCGCACAATTATGGGACGTCTGGCTCTGTCTGCCGGTTTGCTGATATTTCTGGCATTGCCGGCCCAGGCACTTGAGAAACAGTTAACCGTTGTAACCTCCTATCCAAAAGATCTTACCACCGCATTCAAACAGGCCTTTGAAAAACAGCATCCGGATGTAAAGGTCGAGATGCTGAAAAAGAAGACCACTGCCGGAGTAAAATATATCCAGGAGACAGCATCCAATAACAGTTCAGATCTTTTCTGGGCCTCTGCTCCTGACGCCTTTGAAGTTTTAAAAGAAGACGGGCTGCTGGCAAAATATACAGTAAAGGCCACTGGTATTCCTGATGTCATCGGTTCTTATCCTATTAATGACCCGGACGGGTTTTACAAGGGGTTTGCAGGTTCCGGTTACGGCATCATGTGGAACACCAGGTACCTGAAGGCTAAAAAAATACCTGTTCCCCAGGAATGGAATGACCTGACACAATCTGTCTATCACGGCCACACCGGCATGTCGGCACCGTCCCGTTCCGGCACTACTCACCTCACCGTTGAGACACTCCTTCAGGGCGAAGGCTGGGATAAAGGCTGGGCACTGATGAAAGAGATAGCCGGTAACTTTCACACCGTAACCGAGCGCAGCTTTGGTGTACCTGACGGCGTTAACTCGGGTCAGTTTGGTGTCGGTATTGTCATTGATTTCTTCGGTCTTTCGTCCAAGGCATCAGGCTTTCCAGTTGATTTTGTTTACCCCACCGTAACGACTCTTGTGCCTGCCAATATTGCCATTGTCAAAAATGCACCACATCCTGAGGCAGCAGCGGCGTTCATCGAATTTCTCCTGTCCGAGGCTGGCCAGGATATGCTGCTTGATCCCAAAATCATGCGCTTACCGGTTCGTCCTGAGACCTATGCCAAGGCCCCAAAGGACTTTCCTAATCCCTTTACCGATCACTCCATTGGTGCCAAGGTCAAGTTTGATGTTGTAAAATCTAAAAGCCGTTACAACCTTGTTAATTCAATGTTTGATGTCATGATCACCTATCGTCTTGATGACCTGCGTAAAGCAACCAAGGCTATTCAGGATGCCGAAAAGGCCATGGCCGGCAAGGACAACGCTGAAGCGGCAAAACTCATTGCCGAAGCCAAAGCTCTTATTGCCGCCTTACCCATTGACGAAACCAAATCTCTTGATACAGAATTTGCAGCTACCTTTAAGAAGAAGAGAAAAAAAGCCACTGATAAGGTTACCGGCCGTCAGGCAGAGGTTGAGCAGCAATGGGACAGCATGGTAAAAGATAATTATGCCAAGGCTGTCAAGCTTGCCAACAAAGCAAAATCCATGTAGTAGTCATTAACCCGCCCCCGGAACCATGGAACGTTCCGGGGGCTTTTTTTATTCTCTCTCACCTTTATCAGGTGTAGTGTATCATGCCGCGTTTGCGCACCTCATATCTTGTTGCCTTGGCACTGGCTTTTTTCCTGCTTGTTTTTCTTGTCATTCCAGTGGGCAAGGTTATCTATGTGGCATTTCAAGACAGCTCTACCGGTGCGCTGACCCTGGTTAACTTTGTAGATTTTTTTAAAACTTCTCTTTTTCGGGAGTCCTTTCTCAACTCACTGTACGTGGCCGGGATGTCGGTGCTGTTTGCCAGTATCATTGCCATGCCGCTGGCCTACTTTACCACCCGTTTTAATTTTGGCGGCTCCATCCTTATTCAGACCCTTGGTATCGTACCGCTCATCATGCCGCCCTTTGTCGGGGCTGTTGCCATGCAGCTTTTTTTTGGCAGTAACGGATCAGTGAATCTTCTGCTGGACCAGTGGTTTGGCATAAACATTCCCTTTATGGAAGGGTTGAACGGGGTTATCCTTGTTGAATCCATCCACTATTTTCCTTTTATCCTGATAAATCTCTCTGCAGCACTCAACAATATTGACCGATCCATGGAGGAAGCCGCCCAAAATCTCGGCTCTACCGGCATGCGTCTTTTTCGCAGAATTGTGCTGCCCCTGGCTATGCCCGGATACCTCGCCGGTGCATCCCTTGTTTTTCTTAAGGCCTTTGACGACCTGGGAACGCCTCTCCTGTTAAATGTCAACAATATGCTGGCTACACAGGCATACCTGCGAATATCATCTATTGGTATTTCGGATCCCATGGGCTATGTCATTTCCGTGATCCTTGTTATTTTTTCCCTGTTTTCTCTCTGGGTATCAATGTTAGCCTCCAGGGGCAAGGATTACAGCGGCGGCGGAAAGGGATCCAGTGGTCTGCTCAAGCGTGACATGAAAGGTTGGGAAAAAATCGGTGCCTATTGCCTGATTATTTTTCTTCTTCTCATGGTGCTCTCCCCGCATATCAGTCTCCTGTTGCTCTCTTTCGGCACAATCTGGTCATACAGTGTCCTGCCGGACGCATTTACTACGGCCCATTATGCCGAGGTGTTCAGCACCACAAGGCAGTATATAACAAACACCCTCCTATACGCAGGTATTGCAGCTACCTTTGACGTAGCCATCGGCGTGGCCATTTCTTATGTGGTGCTACGGACAAAAGTTTTCGGCAGAAGATGGCTTGATTATATTGCTACCGGGGCTTTGGCAGTGCCCGGTGTTGTGCTCGGCATAGGCTATCTTCGCACCTTTAATGATTTCAATGTCCCCATCATCGATAAACCTCTGGCCAGCTGGTGGGTTATCATTGTCATTGCCCTGACAATCAGGCGTCTTCCTTATGCGCTGCGTGCCTGCACTGCTGCCCTGCACCAGGTGTCTCTATCACTTGAAGAAGCTTCGGAAAATCTTGGTGCAGGCAAAACAGCAACCGTACGTAAAATTGTGGTTCCCCTTATGGCTGGGGGAATTGTCGCCGGTTTTGTGACCAGCTTTGCCACAGCAACCGTCGAATTGTCTGCCACTCTAATGCTTGTTACAGCTGAATCCGATGCACCGCTTGCCTATGGGATATATGTGTTTATGCAAAGCGCTGCCGGGCGAGGCCCCGGAGCAGCTCTTGGCTTGATCGCTGTTCTGGTTGTTGCATCAGGCAGTTACCTGGCCCATCACTTTATCGAACGAAACAAACGCATGCAGGCTACTTCAACAGGACATTAACCATGAGTCTCACTACCCAGGTTCAGGCGGTTCGATTGAGAATTGAAGACGTGCATATTTCCTTTGGTCCGACAAAGGTGCTGCAGGGAATAAATCTCGAAATTGAACCGGGAGAATTTTTTGCTTTTCTTGGACCGTCCGGTTCGGGAAAATCAACTCTTCTGCGTGCCATAGCCGGTTTTGGACCAACACCCCAGGGCCGGATACTGATTAATGATGAGGATATTGCTTCACTGCCGCCGTGGAAGCGTGATGTGGGCATGGTTTTCCAAAATTATGCTCTCTGGCCCCACCTGACGGTACAAAAAAATGTTGCATTTGGACTTGAAGAACGTAAGGTTCCGAAGGCGGAAATTTTTTCACGGGTTGAAGAGGCCCTTGACATGGTGGGCCTTTCTCACCTTGCCGACCGTCATCCTTCACAACTGTCCGGGGGGCAGCAGCAGCGGGTAGCGCTGGCCCGAACCATTGTTGTCCGGCCCAGACTCCTGTTGCTGGATGAACCGCTGTCAAATCTTGATGCAAACCTTCGGGTGCAGATGCGCACTGATATCCTGAAACTGCAGCGCAAGCTTGGTTTAACAACCATTTTTGTTACCCATGATCAGGAGGAGGCAAATACAATATCCGACCGGATGGCGGTTCTTGATAAAGGAATCATCCAGCAGATCGGTACTCCAATGGACCTTTACGATTATCCGGAAAATTCTTTTGTCGCTCATTTTCTCGGCACCACAAATATGATTGAAGGAGAGGTCGTCACAGTTGATGGAAGTGCGGTACTTAAGGCCGGGGGCGGTCTTGAACTGTCGCTTCTTGATATATCTGTCGATGGTCATCACGGAGCCATTGTTTTCAGGCCTCAAAGTGTACATGTGAACCCGGAAACAGCGGCATCTTCTGCAATGAACTTAAGCGGAACAATTGAATCTCTGGAATTTTTAGGTTCAACCGTCCGGTATGGAGTCAAAGTTGGTAAAATAACCGTGCTTGCCGACGAGGACCACCAGCGCGGCAAAAGGGTTTATGATAAGATGGAACAGGTTCAGTTGGTTATTCCACAAGAGCAGGTTTTATTTGTCAAAGCATAAGACAACAGAAAGTAATTTTTCAATAAGTAGTGAAAGGACAGTACGCACTGTAGGAGCCCTGTCCCCAGGGCGATAAAATGCCGGCAAAGTGCTGCAAACCAACAATCGCCCAGAGGACTGGGCTCCAAGAACATGGAATCAGCAAAGTATAAGATGAAGAAGTAGGAAGTTACAAATGGCTCATGTCTTTTCAGTTGAAATCCATGATTATCTCAGCAAAAGAATTCTGCTGGCCGAGCAAGCTAAAAAAACAGCTGAGCAGGAAAATGATGAAGAATCCCTCCGTTATTATGAAGGGCAGCTGCTGGAGCTGAAGAACATGCGTCAATACCTTACTAACAACATCGATCTGAAAACCCAAAAGTATTATACAGAGTAAAAAAGGATGTCGCACACCTACCTAATCGATCTCTATGAGTTGATCGATCAACGAATGGAGGAAGCCTCAAAAAAACTCCGTTCAGAGACGTCCGATGGAGCTGAAACACGATTTCAGCAAGGCCGTTGCGAGGTCCTCACCGAATTCAAACAGTTCCTTGCAGAGCACTACAACAAAAAATTGCCCCGACGCATCAGGAACAAATATACCGGTTAATCAGCAATTTCACCATGTAGGGCGGGCACAGCCCGCCCTTATAAATTGACCTTACATATTCTCCACTTCCTTAAGCATTTCCTCAATAACCAAAAGGCCACCCTGCCAGAATGTAGGCGCATTAAGATCAATGTTAAAAGGGGTCAGCAGCTCGTAGGGTGATTGACTGCCGCCCTGGGAAAGGAGATGGAGGTATTTGGGTATAAAATCCTCTCCCTCTTCCTTATAAATTCGGTAGAGCGACAGAACCAGCAGCTCTCCAAAGGCATAGGAGTAGACATAGCCCGGTGTGTGGAGAAAATGCGGGATGTATGACCACCACTGCCGGTAATGGTCTCCGAGTCTGACGGTATCGCCAAACATCGCTTTCTGGCTTTCCATCCACAGGCCGGAGAGATCATCGGTTGAGAGCTCCCCCTTGTCACGACGGCTGTTGTGGATCATGTCTTCAAAACGGTTCATGGAAATCTGGCGAAAGACCGTGGCAAAAATCGACTCCAGTTTCTGGCAGATAAAGGCGCATTTCTGATCCGCATTGTCCAGTGTATCTAATTGCCTGTGAAAGATCAGCAGTTCGGCAAAGACCGAAGCGGTCTCGGCAAGAACCAGGGGCGTATCACTGTTGAAATATCCTTTTTCACGTGCCAGGTACTGATGGATGCCGTGACCGAGTTCATGGGCAACAGTGGAAACATCGCGGATATTGCCGGTATAGTTGACCAGAACATAGGGATGGGCGTCCGGCACAGCCGGATGGGCAAAGGCGCCTCCCCGCTTGCCCTCAAGCAAAGGGGCATGAATCCAGTTGCGTTCAAAAAAGAGTGATGCAATATCTGCCATCTCAGGGGAAAAAGCACGAAACCCATCCAGAACCATGTCCCGGCATTCCTGCCACGGTACCAGCTGATCCGGAAGAGAGGGCAGGGGGGCATACCGGTCATAATCGTGCAGCTCATCCAGCCCCAGCAGTCCTTTCTTCAAATCGTAATAGCGTTGGACAATATCATAGCGTTCAGTAGTACTGGCCACCAGGGCGTCAACAGTCTGATCATCAAGTTCGTTGGAAAGATTTCTGGCACTGACCCAGGAAGGATAACTGCGCAACCGGTCATCAATCATCTTCTCGGCCAGAATGGTGTTGAAGATATGGGTGAGGATGTGGAGCTGACTCTGTAAACCTTCTGTCAGTTCAAGGGCTGCAGTCTTGCGCACTTCACGACTGCCGGCATACAGGTCGGAAAGCACCTCTTCTTCACTTCGTTTGTTTTCACCAAACTCAAGATGTCCCATCAGTTTTTCAAACAGGGTAAGCCAGGACTCATTGCCCACAGGCGAAAGTTCCACCAGCAGGGTCTCTTCCGAGTTGGAGAGGAGATGGTCGGCATAGCGGCGAAGATTGGTCAAATAATGGCGGTAAGGAGCCGTGTCATCAGCTTCCAGTAAGCGGTCAGCTGACTGTTTATCCATCTTGGCCCATTCCAGATCAAAAAAGACCAGCTCTCGATTTACACTGGATGCCTCCTCTTTGGACTGCTGTAAAAAGGCACCGGCTTCACTGTTTTTGACCTGGGTAACAAAGTTTAAAAACGCGTATGTGCCGATGCGACCCAGGTTTTCCTGGATACGTTCCAGCCGCCTGACGGTTCTGGCAAAAACAGCAGGATCAAGCTCATCCAGCTTGCCGGCACAGCTCTGTTTCAGCAGCTCCGCCTCCTGTAGACAGAGATCAAGATCATCTTTAAGTAATTCATCCTGCAAAGATTCGTAGAGATCATCGAGATTCCACACTACATCCGTGGTACCGAGTTTGTTATTAAGAGAAGCTGACATGGCAAATTCCTTGCTTAAATGACTAGTTATGACAAACTGATGTAGAGTAGATTTTATATAGCAGGTCTTTGTTTGTTTTCCAAGGTTGGAGCTGGTTGATTATATTTTGATTTGATGGTTTCGTAAAAAACCTTCATTGCCGTCATTCCAGCGAAAGCCGGAGGTAAGCGTCAGACTCCGATCCAGAACGTGTTGAAATTACTGAATTCAGGATCAGGTAAGCGTAGACTCCGAGTCCGGAATGACGAAATTGGCGAATTGTAGGTTTTTACGAGTTTATCAGTTTTGTTATTGCTTAAAACAACGTACCTTTGAAAGTTGGAGTGATAAAACTGGTTGCATTGATACATAATAAGCACTAATTTGTATCTAGATATAAGATCTAGACATAATAATTCTGTTGTCAGGAGGTAAAATGGAACAAACCAAATGGACACTCCATGATGCAAAAAATCGATTCAGTGCTGTTGTGAAAGCAGCGCAGGGCGGTAAGCCACAGCTTGTGACAAAACATGGTGTTTCAGCTGCGGTGGTAGTTTCAGTAAAGGAATATCAGGCATTTGTTTCCGCCACCCATAGGGAACAACCGAATTTTGGCGAATACCTTCTTTCTATTCCACAAGATGATATTGAATTTGAAAGAATGGAACCCAACCTGAGAGAACTGGAAAAATGAGTTATCTCATAGATACCGTGGTACTCTCTGAATTGAGGAAAAAGAATCGATCTAAGCGTGTTGTCAACTGGTTTCGCTCCACCCGTAGTGTAGATATTTTTCTCAGTGTAGTTACAATCGGCGAAATTGAACGTGGGATCAAACAGCAACAGCGAAATAATGAAGAATTTTCTCAGGAGCTGGCCAAGTGGCTGGATGGGATTTTATTGCACTATACCGATCGAATCCTTCCGGTTAGTATAAATGTTGCCCGTCGTTGGGGCACGTTGAGCGCGGAAATCGGTAATTCCGGCGCTGATATACTCATCGCAGCAACGGCCCTTGAACACGGTTTATCTGTCGTCACCAGAAACCAACGTCATTTTACTCCAACAGGCGTACCTGTAGTTAATCCTTTTTAAAATTTCCGGAACACTGTTCTCTTTACTGGCTATCGGTTTAACTCAACTAACCCGCATATTTCATGAACACTTTGCTCATTTTAAGGTAACCTCTGTAAATCATATGATAAAATTGCGCATTATTCCCTGCTTTAAATTTGCAAAGTGTTCACCGAAGGCAAACCGATGCGACAAAGCAGGTGCGGTCGCATCGG
>JAYEKB010000210.1:0-3132 GCA_034660835.1 Thermodesulfobacteriota bacterium | reverse complement strand
TTCACCGAAGGCAAGCCGATGCAGCCGCACCTGCTTTGTCGCTACCTGAACAAGCATAGGCAACTATAGCTTACTCAGGTGCTCAGCGCATCTGCAGCCACCTCGACTTGTGAAATATACGGGTTAGATAACTGAAGTTTTATCAATGAAAAATCGTCAAAATATGCAAATTCATATTTTGGAAGCCTCTTTTTAAAGCCAGAAAAGTATTCTAAGTAAGCATCATGTACAATCAAAGGCAATCGAGTTCAAGCACTCTGTACTTAATATAGTAGCACATTAGTAGCACATCGAAGCTATCAATTTCATTTTATTTCCAAATGTTAGGCTACTGTAGACCGCCGAAACGGGAGTCAAGATATCTTCTGACGGGTTGTGACTCAATTAGTATCTCAGCAGGGAAAGATGTCCCTTGCCAATCCTCGGTTGTAACTTACATTCAATAGCTTTAGCTTCTTCCGGATACGGTTCCTATACAATATACGTAACAAAAAAAATCCCACCTGCCAAAGTCAACATATTTCCAAACACTGTTGATTCTGACTCAAGGATACAGAATTAAGATTGAAAAAACAAATTTTAACCAATTTTGCATCATTCACAAATAGTATCTTTCTATTGTTTTCCTTCGATTTCGGAAAATAAGATCTCTTCGTTTCTGGTGTTCCTGTAGTCTCCCATGGATCAAATAATCAGTTGGTCAAAGTCATTAACCAATGGTTCCGAAAACAAGATAGATAAAAGCAGGAAAAGGTGGTATAAAGTCGACCAAGGTAATGAAGATTTTAGCCTGAACATGGTGTATTTGAGTGAGAAAAAAAATGAAAGATCATAGAGTTAAATAGTTGTTAGCGATACAGGAATTCTTACTTAGAGTACACTTTATCTAAAGGTTGACGGTTCACTGTTCAGAGTTTGGATGTTACTACCTAACTCTCGAACCTTAAACCTAAAACCGAAAACCTAAAACCTATAATAGAGTGATATTATGTGGGAATATACAGATAAGGTACAGCAGCATTTCATGAATCCGCACAATGTCGGCGAGCTGGAAAAACCCAGCGGTACCGGTGATGTCGGCTCCCTTGCCTGCGGTGATGCTCTGAAGCTGACCATTAAAGTTGATGATAATGAGATAATCACCGATGCAAAATTCAAGACCTTTGGCTGCGCATCAGCCATTGCCTCTTCCTCAGTCTTGACCGAGATCGTTAAAGGTATGACCATTGATGAAGCGGCAAAGCTCTCCAATGAAGACATTGCCGGGGCATTGGGAGGTTTGCCCAAGGAAAAGATGCACTGTTCGGTTATGGGTCGCGAGGCATTGGAAGCCGCCATTGCCGATTACAGAGGCGTTATCCTGCCCATGGCGGAAGGTGAGGTGGTCTGTGAATGTTTCGGGGTAACGGATCTTGAAATCATCCGGGCCATCAAAGAATCTGAGCTCCGCTCGGTGGAGGAAATAACCAACTTTACCAAGGCCGGTGGCGGCTGCGGCAAGTGCGAAGATCGGCTGCGCGAGATTCTGCAACAGACTGTCGAAGGCCTTGCGGTTGACAAGATCAAACCGCACAAAGACAAGCGCATGACCACTCTGCAGAAGATCAAAAAGATCGAAGACGTGCTGGAGCGGGAAATCAAGCCAACCCTGAAAAAAGATGGCGGCGATATTGAGTTGGTGGATGTTGACGGCGATTTTGTCACTGTTTCTCTGCGCGGTGCCTGTTCCGGCTGCCAGTCATCCCAGACTACGTTAAAAGAGTATGTGGAAAAGAAACTGCGCGAGCAGGTCATTGACACCCTGATCGTTGAGGAGGACAAATAATGAATTGCGGCAGCGATAAAGTAATCTACATGGACAACAACGCCACAACCCGCATTGCGCCGGAAGTACTTGATGCCATGATGCCGTTTCTCAACGACTGTTATGGCAATCCCTCCTCCATGCATACATTCGGCGGCCAGGTAGGCGGGGCCGTTGAAGAGGCCCGGGCTAAAATTGCAGATCTGATCGGTGCAAATCCCGAAGAAATCGTCTTTACCAGCTGCGGTACGGAGAGTGACTCCACTGCCATCCTGTCCGGTCTGCAGACCTTTCCGGAACAGCGGCACGTAGTCACTACCCGGGTGGAACATCCTGCGGTCAAGAGCCTTTGTGAAAGCCTGACCCAGTTGACCGGCCATAAACACCGTATAACCCGGCTAATGGTCGAGGCCGACGGCACCTTGGACCTGGCCAGCTACCGGAACACACTCACCGAAGATACGGCGATTATCTCCGTGATGTGGGCCAATAATGAAACCGGGGTTATCTTTCCGGTGGAGGAAATGGCAGCCATGGCAAAGGAACGGGATATTCTTTTCCACACCGACGCGGTTCAGGCCGTGGGCAAGATTCCCATAAACATGCAAAACAACAAAATCGACTTTCTTTCCCTGTCCGGCCACAAACTGCATGCACCCAAAGGGGTCGGCGTTCTCTACGTGCGCAAGGGAACCCCTTTTGTGCCCTTTTTAAACGGCGGCCACCAGGAACACGGTCGCAGGGGGGGCACGGAAAACGTGGCATCCATCGTCGCCCTGGGGCGGGCCTGCCAGCTGGCAGGTGAGATGATGGAAGAAGAAAACACCCGGGTACGGGCTTTGCGTGACAAGTTGGAAAAGGGATTACTTACATCTATCCCCAAGTCCATGCTTAACGGCCACCCGACCGACCGATTACCAAACACGACCAATGTCAGCTTCGAGTTCGTGGAAGGCGAGGCCATACTGCTGCACATGAACCAATACAACATCGCCGCCTCTTCAGGATCTGCCTGTACCTCAGGCTCGCTTGAGCCGTCGCATGTATTGCGGGCCATGGGAGTCCCGTTCACCGCTGCCCATGGTTCAATCCGTTTCAGCCTCTCAATTTACAACACTGAAGAAGATGTGGATTTCGTACTGGAAAAAATGCCGGCTATCATTGCCAATCTGCGCGAAATGTCACCGTTCTGGGTGCCGGAGGACTAAGGAGTTGTCCTGAAATAAATTGGGCAGTATTGCGCTCAGATTTAGGTCAAGTTTGATCGATCTGATTGAACCAAACCGCAGGCGTAGTAGTGCTACGTTGAGGATTTTGTAATTGAAGAT
>JAYEKB010000209.1:0-13008 GCA_034660835.1 Thermodesulfobacteriota bacterium | reverse complement strand
CCAGGAGGCTCACCCATTGTTTTTTCGGATTTCCGGGCTGTATCGGCAGAGGGCCGAATATCCTGATGAATGGAAAATCCCTCCTCAGCACTGTTGGTTTCTCCGATTGTTTTTTCCATTTGCAGGGAAGAAATTGGTACCGGTGATAAACTCTCTTTCCGGGTAAGCTGCGGCTCAGTAAGCGAGGCGGCTCTTTCCTCTCGGGTTGACCCGGTGTAAAGATCAGAGAGTTTCTGGTGTCTATCTTCTTCTATCGGAGCAGGAACACTCTGGAATATTTGTTTTTCAGGAGCTGGCGACAGAATATTTTTTATTTCTGAAGATGTAATCTGTTCAGCCTGTTTCAGGCTTTCCTGCTGTTTAGCCGGCTCCTTTTTTGGCAGTGCATTTTTTTGTGTCTGCTGTCTTAAGGTAGTTGTTGTATCCTTTTTTTTTCTTTGAGACTCCGGTTGTTCAAATCTCTCCTTTATTGCAGGACGTACAGCTTTATTTGCTATATTCAAGTCGTCTTTTTCAAGCGGTACAACTTGCTGTACAACCGTCTTTTTTGCTAACGTAGCGTTACGATTATGTGTGTAAAACAACCCTGCCCCGATCATTATCAGGATCAGAGAAAAACAAGCAAGCAGGGCTAACCATCCACGATGTTGCCCTGAATGAGACGGCTGTGTCAGTAAGCCTGATTGTTTTTCCTGTCTGTTCGTTCTACGTTCAACACGTTGTTCAAGAGCCTGGATTAAGGTTATGGCATCTTCGATTCTTCTGAGTGATTCGGGAAGTTCAGGGTAATCAATGGCAATATTTTCTACTTGTTTATATTTTTCATGGGCCTGTTCCAGTTTCCTCTCTGTTTCAAGGGTATCTGCCTCACGAAAATATTCTTCTGCCTCCTCAAGCAGAGCGGAAAGTTGTTTGCTGATTTTTTCCCGGTCATCTTTTTTCATAACCGATACTGATTCCTGGAAAAGCCGGTTGGCCTCAGCAATGCGCTTTTGCCCAATGATTTGTTGAATAATATCTGCCGATTTTTCCGCATGCAGAGATTTTTCCTGTAATTCGGTAGAATTATTATTGTTTATTGACTTCATATTACGTTTATTAAAAAAAGTTTTATTTTTTCTGCTGGATATAGCGAATCATCTGGCTTGGGCGGAGTTTTGAGTTTGAAGGGCCTGAGCGGATGAAAAATTCTTCGTTCTTGCCTACTTTCAGGAAAACCGGTCTTCCGGCAGGTCGACAGTCTACAACGACGATTTTTTTGTCTTCAATCTCCACTAAAGTGAAGTCGGCGAAATCGGAAAATTCTGCTCCCACGTGCTGATTGAAAAGATTTTTTATGTGGAGCAGACACCGGTCGTCATTTTCAAAGTTATCCGGTTCAAGACCATGGATTCTGCCGTCATCGGCTATCCCGATGAGCAGGGTGCCCCCATCACTGTTGAGAAAGGCAATGACAGCTTTAAGCCAGGCAAATTCAATTTCCTTGCCTGGTTTGCCATTTTTCAGGTTTATGCGGACTGTGGATTTAAATTCAATGTTGTTTCCTTCACCTTTGTTGATCAGTGAGTGTACTTTGAGTACCGGATCCTCCTGTTCAGGACTCCGTGATGATCGTAGACCGCCATTCAGCCAGATCAGCAGCAACATGGCACCGCCACCGGCACAGGCGACAAGCAGGTCAATCAGATCGATATCAAACAGGGTGCTGTTTAAACCGGCAACAAGTTCTTTTTCAGAGGCGGCTACTCCAACCCAGAGAACGGAGTTGTATTTCAGCATGGGTTTAAAGGTTGCCAGCCATTGCTGTTTGTTGTTCTGTAACCGCACAATCTGCCTGGCAGGTTGATCTGCCTGCTTCCACTGGCTGATCAGCTCAGAGATGGGGGCAGGAGGTGTGTCTTCTTTTTCAGACTCAGCACCGTCCCCCAGGATAAAGTAGTCGGAATAGGGATTGACTAAAAAGAGAATCCCCCGCCGTGTTCTTTCATTTGCCTTCAGCAGTTGGCGCAGTTCCTTTATGGGAATATCAATGGCAAAAACAGCGAAGTCGTTTTCCGTATCAGCAATATTCCAGGAAACAGAAGCGCTGATTCCCTTGATTTTTTCTTCATAAAAGGTGTAGACCGGGGTCCAATAGATATAATCTTCTTTTTCTGAGTGGTGAAACCAAGGCCTTTTTTCCGGGGAATAATCACTTTTTTTCTGCCACTGTTCGATTGATTTGTCAGGTTCCTGCCATCGTCGATAGAGCAGGGTTCCTTCCTGGCCGGCAGCTCTGGTTCTGGTCACCCATGAGTTTTCATCCGGGCGCAGGTAGTATTCCCGCCCTTTGTTATCGGCTAACAGAATACCTGAAAGTTGTTCCTGATGTTTAATCAGGGGCATAAATTTTTTATTCAGGCCGATGATGTCATCACGGTCCAGAACACCATTGCGTGCCCAATCCCGAACTATTTTAAGTTTATCTGATATTGAATCAAAAAAATGCTGCATATCACGGAGCTCGGCATCGCTGATTTCGCTGATTACCGGACCAGCCAGATTGGATTTCAACTTGAAATACTGATAGCCGTTGAGCGCCATCAGGATGACCAGAAAACCGGCCAGGGGAATAAGGATAGCTCTTAGTTGTGGCATGGATAGGCGGCGTCGGGTCTGTCTTTTATTCATGGAGATACTAGTTGTCAGCTTATTTCAGCGATTAAATACGTTTTTAAAAAAAGGTATCCAGTGGATAAGCATTTTTTTGAGACGGCCGTCTTGTTTGATTTCAGCCAGGTAGGCGTTGGCGGTTTGCTGAAGCACGGTATCCTCTTTACGCACTCCCCAGCCGATTTGTTCCCTGGTCATAGGAGTGGTTACAGGAGCCAGCCCCTTTGCTTCATTTTGGGCAGCAAAGTAAAAATTCATGGGCAGGTCATAGACAAAGGCATCAATCTTTTGTGCAAGTAAGGCATTGACACCCTGTTGTGGTGTTTCAAAATTAAAATAACGCTGTTTTCTATCCGTGGCCACATTCTTTACAATAAACAGATCGCCGGTTGTGCCTTTAACCGTACCGATTTTGACTGTGAGATTAAGTAAATCCGTAAATCCGTTACGGTATCTGTTCATATCCGTAAGTCGTACAAGTGATACCTGACCGCTAATCATATATGGATTACAGAAGGCTATTCTGTAGAGCCGGGCATCGGTAATGGTCATGCTGGACATGATAATATCGGTTTTACCGGCAAGCAGAGCAGGGATCTGATCTTTCCACTTAAGTTCTACAAAACGTACCTCTCTGCCTGCAAATTCAGCCAGCCCGCGAGCAAATTCTGCCTCCAGACCGGTTACCCGGCCCCGATCTTTATAGGCTGTGGGCGGGGCATTGGGAGTGATGCCTACCCGTAGAATTTTTGTGTTGGAGGCAGGGGATGGGCCTGTATCATAGTTGCTCTGCACACAGGACGACAGAATGAGGAGTGTGAAAAAAGATAGAATTACAGAAAGATAATAACGAATCATAAAAATACCTATTTACTGATGGTGCCGTCAATAACACGGCCCTGTGAAATAAAGGAAATCCCCTGCTGCATCTTAGTTCCGATCATGACGGATTCGACAATGGGCTCGGAAACAGGTTTTTCAGCACGCCAGTGGACAAGAAATTTGGCACCTGACCCGCCTTCTTTGTCTGACTCCGGGACAATAAATCGGATGGAAGCCAGCGGGCCAACCGGGACAGGCTTGTCAATATAACTTCGCAGCTTTTTACCATGGGAATCAAAATAATCCACTGTGTCAAGCAGGAGTCCATTTTTGGGATCCGTGTTGCGAATAGACAGCGTCGCAGTCAGTTGAAAAGGTTTATCCTTAAACCGATCATCAGCATAAATGTGAGAATAAAGCGGCACATAAACGGCTTGGTTCAGCCAGCGGTTGATATCCCCGGCATGAAGTGAGGAGGCAGCCGCCGAAGCGAGTATGATTGCAATGATTAAGATCGCTGTGTGCACGGGTTTGTTTAGCAGCATGAGAATTTATTACTCCGGCAGATAGATATGGGAGGTCATGGTTTGAATTGTATCAAATCCGGGTCACCTGATTTAGCCCGCATATTTCACAAGTCGAGGCGGCTGCAGATGCGCTGAGCGCAGGAGTAGGCAGGTAAGCGCAGACTCCGATAGTTGCCTATGCCTGCTCCTGCAGCGACAAAGCAGGTGCGGTCGCATCGGCTTGCCTTCGGTGAACACTTTGCAAATTTAAAGTAGGGGATAATGCGCAATTTTATCATATGATTTACAGAGGTTACCTTAAAATGAGCAAAGTGTTCATGAAATATGCGGGTTAGTACATGCTTAAGTGTAGGTCTATCAGTGTAAAAAAGGGAAGAGGAGATAAAGAAAATGAACAGGTGAGCGACAGGTACCTGTCGCTCACCTGCTGCAGAAAAAATCAGTCAGCCTCGTAGAAATGCTCTTTTTCAGCCTGACACTTCGGGCAGACCCAATCATCGGGCAGATCATCAAAAGCGGTGCCGGGATCAATACCGTTTTCAGCATCACCTTCTTCAGGGTCATAGATATATCCGCAGGGACATTCGTACTTCTGCATGTTTCTTTACCTCCAGGTAAACAGAGATCAGGCGTCAGTGCCCGATGATTTGGGTTTGGACATGGATTCTATCCACATCCGAACTGAAAAAAACTGAATTAATATCAAGTTTAATGAAGCCTGCAGGTTTTATCAAGAAAAAGCGATTGATCCGTCGGTAATTGTACTTCGCCGGACAACAGGAAATTGTCCCAGGGATAACAGGCTGGCTGCATGGTTTTTATCCTTGACAGAGCAGGGTATTGTGTAGTTTATTTTAATGTTTTGCTGATTATAATGAGTATTTTTCTTTGATCATACAGGAGGAGTAGCATGTATGCTATAATTCGTACCGGTGGCAAACAGTATCAGGTTGCAGCCGGTGATACACTTCGTGTTGAAAAACTGCAGGGCGAAGTAGGTGAAACCGTAGAACTTTCCGACGTGTTGCTAATTGCTGACGGCGAGGATGTAAAGGTGGGTAAGCCGGTGGTAGACGGTGCAAAAGTTGTTGCCAAAATTGCCGAGCAGGGTAAGGCGAAAAAAGTACTTGTCTTTAAGAAGAAAAAACGCAAAGGCTACCGTGTACGTAATGGACATCGTCAGCTGTTTACCGCCCTGAACATTGAAGAGATAACAGCATAATTTTTTGTAAATATTCGGAGATATATCCATGGCACATAAAAAAGCAGGTGGTAGTTCAAGGAACGGCCGTGACAGTGCAGGCCAGCGGCGCGGAGTAAAGCGCTACGGTGGAGAGACAGTCCGAGCCGGCAACATCATTATTCGTCAGCTCGGCACAAAAATTCATCCTGGTGAAAACGTTGGTTGTGGTCGCGATTACACCCTGTTTGCCAAGGTTGACGGTGTCGTAACATTTGAAGCCTTTGGCAAGGGACGTAAACGGGTATCCGTCTATCCTGCAGCCTGATTTATTTTTCCCGAAGCCGGGAACAGGCTGAAGATTTTCCGACTGCGAGCCTCTCGCTTCCGTCGAAGCTGTCTACTCGACATCAATATGATTGGTGTCGAGTTTTTTTTTGAGATTTGGGGACAAAGATAAACAAATGGGTTTTGTGGATGAAGTAAAATTTTTCGTCAAGGCCGGGGACGGTGGTAATGGCTGTATCAGTTTCCGGCGGGAAAAATTTGTACCCAGGGGAGGCCCCAATGGCGGGGACGGCGGGCGTGGAGGATCAATATTTCTGGAGGCCGATCCTCGCAAGCACTCCCTCATCGACTTTCGCTACCGTTCCCATTTCAAGGCAGAACGTGGAGGAAACGGTCAGGGAAGTGATAAACATGGGCGCAGCGGCAAAGATTTTGTAATCGCAATTCCTGCGGGATCGGTGGTTAAGGACGCTGAAACCGGTCAGGTGCTGGTTGATCTCATCGAAGCTGGGCAACGTTTTACAGCAGCCTTGGGCGGTAAGGGCGGTTTTGGCAATGCTCGTTTTGCAACTTCCACGAACCGTGCTCCGCGTAAGGCTACTCCCGGTACAGCCGGTGAAGAATGCTGGCTTAAAGTTGAACTCAAACTGCTGGCGGATGTCGGTCTCATAGGGTTGCCCAATGCCGGTAAGTCCACCCTGCTGTCAAGATTATCAGCTGCAAATCCCAAGGTGGCACCTTATCCCTTTACCACCCTTGCTCCGCAGCTCGGTGTCCTGCAGTTCAAATACATGGATCCCTGTATCATTGCCGATATTCCCGGCCTGATCGAGGGCGCAAGCGAGGGAGTAGGACTCGGCCACCAGTTCCTGCGCCATGTGGAACGGACAACTATCCTGCTCCATATCATTGATGCTGCCGGCGAGGATGATCAACCTTTTACAGACTACCAGGTTTTAACGAGAGAGCTTGAGGCCTATAACGAGGAGTTGAGGGACCGTACCCATCTTATTGTGCTGAACAAGATCGATTGTATTGATTCAGGCAGACTGCAGGAAGTTCGGACCATGTTTACAGACAGGGGGATGCATGTCCTTGCCATTTCCGCTAAAGAGAAAACAGGTATTGATAGCTTAAAAGAGTACCTTGCCGATATTTTAGAAGAACAGCGGGAGCTTGCGAAACAATGACCTTTCAGGTTGATCACCAGGATGGACTCTTTTACCGGCAGACCCTGTTTGATCAGGCCAAAAGAGTTGTAATAAAGGTGGGCAGCGCCGTCTTGACAGGTCAGGACGGTTTGAACCTTGAAGTCATCGCCAATCTGGCCCGCCAGGTTTTTTTTCTCTGGTCAACGGGCCGTGAGGTTATCCTGGTCAGTTCCGGGGCCGTTGCTGCCGGTCGCAAGCGCCTTGGTGTGCATCGCAACGCCAATGAAGAACTCAAGGTCAAGCAGGCGCTGGCAGCCATGGGTCAGGGGTTGCTGATGCAGTCCTATGAACAGGCCTTTGCCGGTCACAACCAGCATGTGGCCCAGATTCTGCTCACCCATGCAGATCTTTCCCACCGGGATCGATATCTTAATGTGCGCAATACTATCCTGACCCTGTTTGAATTCGGGGTTGTGCCGATTATCAATGAAAACGACACTGTTTCCGTACAGGAACTGCGTTTTGGTGATAACGACACCCTGGGTGCCCTGATCACCAATATGATCGGCGCGGATATGTACATCATGCTAACTGATGTGGATGGACTCTGTACGGCAAACCCGGTTGATACTATCTCTGCCCGGCATGTGTACACTGTTGCAACCGTTAATCGCGAAGTGGAGGCCATGGCCGGACACACCAGCAGTCTGCTTGGAACCGGCGGTATGCAGTCCAAAATCCGGGCTGCAAAAATGGTGGCTGCCTGTGGGGGCAGTTCTTTTATCGGGCCCGGGCGTAATCAAGAAATTTTGCAGGAACTATTTTCCGGCGATCTGGTGGGAACATTTTTTTTGCCCGGCAGCGAAAAGATCAAGAGCAGAAAACACTGGATCGCCTATGTCCTGCGTCCGTCCGGTTACCTGAACCTGGACGGTGGTGCCTGTCGGGCCATCCGGGATCATGGGAAGAGTCTGCTGCCATCCGGTATTGTTGAAGTCGAGGGCAGATTCAGGGTCGGAGCACCGGTTCACTGTCGTTGTCCTGATGGGAGGGTGGTGGCTGCGGGCTTGATAAACTACTCTTCATCTGATATTGAAAGAATCAAGGGCTGCAAAAGTTCTGAAATCGAAGAAATTCTAGGGTTTAGAGACAGCGATGAGATTATCCACCGTGACAACCTGGTTCTGCTTGAAGATACTGCGGCTACACAGGAGCTGTAGATACATTGCCCAAAAAATTTGATTAGTTTCTTAGTTTTCATTTTTGAATTTTTTGTGGCAAAAAATAAATTCGAAATACGAATATCGAAATACGAAACAAATTCAAATATCAAATTTTTCAATAACACAAACAAGGACAACTATTCGATCTCGCGTCAGGCCTGTTTGAATCATTTAGTATTTGGATATTCGATATTGTTTCGTATTTCGTGCTTCTTATTTCATATTTTCCGGTTCATCCGGGTTAGGTGTGAGGGAAAAAATTCATGGATAATGACCAGATAGAAAAGATTGTTATTGAGATGGCTGAAAACGGACGCAGGGCTGCTCGCAAATTGGCTGCCCTGCCTACATTCGTCAAAAATTCTATCCTGCTCGATACCGCTCAGTTGTTGATGGATGAGCGGGAGTTTATTTGCCAGGAAAATGCAAAAGACCTTGCCGCAGGCCGGGAAAAAGGGCTGTCACCTGCCATGCTGGACCGGCTTGAACTTAGTGACAAGGTTATTGCTTCCATGGTGCAGGGACTGCATGAAATTGCCGCTCTGCCTGACCCGGTGGGTGAAGTCGATGACATGAAACGCAGGCCCAGCGGTATTACCGTAGGCAGGATGCGCGTTCCGCTGGGAGTAGTGGGCATGATCTACGAATCCCGGCCCAACGTGACCATTGATGCCGCTGCCCTCTGTTTAAAGGCCGGCAACGGTGTGTTGCTGCGTGGCGGTTCCGAGGCCATTTCTTCCAATCTTGGACTGGCAAAACTGCTGCAAAAGGTACTTGCCTCCCATTCAGTGCCCCAGGAGGCGGTCCAGGTGATTCCTGTTACAGACCGTTTTGGTGTCAACGTCATGCTGGCCCAGGAAGATTATATTGATGTCATTATTCCCCGGGGTGGTGAAGGCTTGATCCGTTTTGTGACCGAGACGTCACGTATTCCCGTGCTCAAGCATTACAAGGGTGTCTGTCATCTCTATATTGATGACAGTGCAGATGCCCAAATGGGAATTCAAATTGCCATGAACGGAAAAACCCAGCGTCCCGGGGTCTGTAATGCCCTGGAAGGGTTGCTGGTGCACAGGTCCATTGCCGAACAGTTCCTGCCAGCGGCCGGAAAACAGCTGATGGCAGCCGGAGTTGAGCTGCTTGGCTGCAGGCGAAGCTGCGCGATTGTTTCGGAGATTACCCCTGCCATGGACTCAGACTGGGGCACGGAATTTCTTGATCTGAAAATGATCGTTAGGGTAGTGGATGATATGGATGCGGCAATGGACTACATAGAACAATACGGTTCTCAACACACTGAGGTGATTGTGACCGGTTCTTATGATAACAGCCAGCGTTTCCTGCGCGAGGTGGACGCTTCAGCTGTGATAATCAACGCATCCAGCCGTTTTAACGACGGAGGTGAGTTCGGACTTGGTGCCGAGATTGGTATTTCAACTACCAAACTGCACGCCTACGGTCCCATGGGACTGGAAGAACTCACCACCAGAAAATTCATTGTTTTTGGTGAGGGCGAGGTCCGGGAATAAATGTGACTGGAACTGAAAAAAAACAGAAAATTGGCCTGTTAGGAGGAACCTTTGATCCTGTACATGATGGACATCTTGCAATAGCCTGCCGGGCGGAAGAAGCGCTGTTACTGGACCGGGTTATCTTTATTCCTGCTGCTGATCCTCCCCACAAAAAAGGGACATATGCCTCCTACGGTCACAGGGTTGCCATGCTTGAGGCTGCTCTTGCCGATCCAGGAGACTATAACAAAAAAAATAAATACAAAAAGTTTGAAATATCTCTTCTTGAGGCAGAGCGGGCAACACCTTCCTATACGGTTGACACCCTGCTTGAGCTGAAAAAACGACTTGGTGAGCAACATTTTTATTTTATTATCGGAGCTGATTCACTCCTGGAACTGCATCTCTGGTATCATTACCAGGAGTTACCGGATCTGACTGACTTTATCGTCGTTGCCCGGCCCGGTATTTCCATGCAGGAAATTAAGCAAGCCATTTCCAGGTTGTCTGGCCCTTTTATTGCCGATGAGTCGCAGCAGTACTGGAGACGAAGTGATGGAGCGGAAATAGTTTACCTGGCTGATGTTTGCAAAAGTATATCTTCTTCCACAATTCGTATGCAGCTTGCTCAGGGACAGCACCCGGACACAGTGAACAGACGGGTGCTTGATTATATTTTCGAGCACAGGCTCTACCGAAGTGACAATATCGTAACAGCACCGACAAGCAGGCCTGGGGATAAACGGTGACCACCACGTCCTATATAGCTGATCTTCATATTCATTCTCTCTATTCCCGGGCCACCAGCAAGGCCAGCACCCTGCACGGTCTTGCTGCCTGGGCGACCATTAAGGGAATTGATGTTGTCGGTACCGGGGACTTTACCCATCCAGGCTGGTTTGCCCATTTAACCGAAAATCTTGAACAGGCGGAACCCGGTTTTTTCAGATTAAAACAGGCCCCATCATTTGAAAAACTGGCATCCATCCTGCCGCCCGGCGTTCAGCCGGATACCTCGGGCATACGTTTTGTGCTCAGTTCTGAAATAAGTTCTATTTATAAACGAGGCGGCAAGGTTCGCAAGGTGCATAATATTTTGTATGCACCTGATCTTAAATCGGTGCGCAAGATTAACACCACCCTGGCAGGAATCGGCAACCTGGAGTCAGACGGCCGCCCCATCCTTGGCCTTGACTCCCAAATTCTGCTTGAAATCCTGCTGGAAAATGCACCGATGGGTTTTTTGGTACCGGCCCATATCTGGACTCCCTGGTTTTCCCTGTTTGGTTCCAAATCCGGATTTGACACCATTGATGAATGCTTCGGGGACTTGAGTGAGCAGATATTTGCCCTTGAAACCGGCCTCTCCTCAGATCCGGAAATGAACCGCCGCATCTCAGCCCTGGACAGGTTCTCTCTGATTTCAAACTCGGATTGTCATTCTCCATCCAAGCTGGGCAGGGAGGCCAATATATTTAATACAGCTTTTGATTTTTTCAGCATGCAGGAGGCTATTCGCCATCCTGTTGATAAATCCGGCCACCAGGACTTTACTGCAACCATTGAATTTTACCCGGAAGAGGGCAAGTACCATTGCGACGGTCATCGAAAATGTGGTGTCTGTTTAGAGCCTGCTCAAACTGTGAAGGAAAAAGGGATCTGCCCGCAATGCGGCAGGCCCCTGACCATCGGTGTATTATACAGGGTGATGGAGCTTGCCGACCGCAGCACACCTGTTTACCCGATGGGATCGCCGGCAGTTCACAGCTTGGTGCCGCTGCCCGAATTGTTGGCTGAATTGTTTAACTGCGGAGCAGCAACCAAAAAGGTAGCAGGGGTGTACGGCAAACTGATAAATGAATTCGGCTCTGAATTCAATCTGCTTCTTAATACCCCCATTCCGGATATTAAAACAGCCTCCTCCATGCTTGCTGAAGCAATAGATAGGGTCAGGAAAAACAGGGTAATCCGTAAGCCTGGTTTTGATGGTGAGTTCGGGGTTATCAAGGTGTTCAGCAATGAGGAGAGAACCGGTTTTGGCGGCCAACTGAGTCTCTTTGGAGTGACACCGGCTAAGGGGCGCAAAACAAAAGGTAAAAAAAACCCGGTTCGTATCAAACATACAACCAGGAAAACATCCTCTCAGCTGAAGAAACTCAACCTGGAACAACAGGCCGCAGTGGACAGTACTGCAGCACGTATTATCGTTAAGGCCGGACCAGGTACCGGCAAGACGCATACCCTGGTACAGCGCGTTATTCGGTTGCTTGACCAGCAGCAGAGCCCGATCACGGTAATCACCTTTACCAACAAGGCTGCCGAGGAAATACGGCAGCGTCTTACTAAAATGGGCAGCAACAAACCGGTTCGGGTTGATACTTTTCACGGATACTGTTTGCACTGGTTGCGTCGCCATGATCCTGATCTTCGGATTGCCGGTCCGGAGATGCGCAGCCGGATATTTAAGCGCGTGTACCCGAAGATCAAAAACGTCCAGCGTAAAAAATTGCAGCAGGAGGCCGCTCTATTCCTGTCTGCTCAACCACAGTTGCCGGAAACCTTTCCCGGGTCATTGCAGCCTTTTTTCAATTCTCTCAGGCAGCATAACCTGCTTGATCTTGACGAGGTTATACCCGCCTGCACGGCCTTGATCCATGATGATTCCTCTTTTGCAGATCAAGTACGGGCAGCGACCGGTCACTTACTGGTTGATGAATTCCAGGATCTTAATGCAGGTCAGTATGAACTTGTACGGCTTCTGGCCAAGTCCTGTTCCATCTTTGCTATCGGCGATCCGGACCAGGCTATTTACGGTTTCCGTGGATCCAGGCCTGTTTGGTTTTATCGTTTCATAAAAGAGCAAAAACCGGAAATCTATTCCCTGGTCACCAATTACCGCAGTGGTTCAATTATTCTTGAAGCCGCCTCCAGGGTTATTGCTGCCAATCATGGTCTGGAAACTTCCAGAGCAACGGTTGCAGTCGGCAACAATATCGGCGTGATTTACCATCATCTTGCTACGGATCCTATGGCAGAGGCCCATTTTATTGCAGACCAAATCCAGCAGCTTATCGGCGGTACCTCACACCGGGAAATAGACCGCCTTGACAGTTCCGGGGGCAGCGGGCTGGCCCTGTCTGATATCGCCATCCTCTACCGGACCGGCAGACAGGCTGCTGTCATGGCAGAGGCCCTGGCTAAGCGGTCCGTCCCCTGTCAGGTGGTTGATATCCAACCTTTTTACCAGACAGGTGATGCTAAGATTTTTTATTTTTGGATCCTGCTTGCTGCCGGAATGATCGATAAGGCCGAGCTACTGTTTTTGTTGAGCCGGGAGCAGGGGATTGGTGTCCAGGCGCTGTCAGTCATTGAACAACTTCTTGCAGATAACAGCAGTACCCCAATGGCTGATCTTGTGGACAAGCCAAGCCTGCTGCCTGCCCGCATCCGGAAAAAGATTGCCGGATTCACAGAGCTTGGTATACAACTTGTCCGTACTGCAGACCGGGAGACGGTTGCATCATGCATTAATCTGTTGATAGATCGATACAGCATGGACAAAGAAAATCCGGACCTAATACGGATGGGGCAGTTGGCAGCATCGGCTGTTTCTCTGCAATCTTTTGCTGAACATCTCCGCAGATACCAGGATGC
>JAYEKB010000208.1:0-3171 GCA_034660835.1 Thermodesulfobacteriota bacterium | reverse complement strand
ACCGAGGGCTCCCTGCCTTACCCTAACAAAAGGCAGGAACTATGTTACCAGAACTTCTTCAAGACTTCAGTCTTTTTCGCGTACTTCACCAGATAGACCAGGATCTTGCCCTCTCGTGTCGGCAGGCCGGATGCCCCTTCTGTCACTCCCCGCTTCATAACGCCCCCTATACCAGGAAACCTCGAGGAGGCCCGAACGGTATACCGGAAGAATACTGTGTCCGTCTGAGCCTCTGCTGCAGCAAAGAAGAATGTCGGCGCAGGGTGTTGCCGCCATCCTGTCTGTTTCTGGGTAGAAAAGTTTATTGGAGTGCGGTAATCCTGATCGTCACGACCCTGCACCAGCAGAATCCCAAAGACCACAGCATCAATATGCTGTCCCGGAAATTCGACATCAGCAGGAATACTGTTGTCCGCTGGATACGTTATTTTCATGAGGTGTTCCCCAAGAGTCCGCAGTGGCAGCGGTTGCGTGGCCGTGTCTCTGCGCAAATAAGCAATCACGACCTTCCACAAGGCCTGTTCCAATATTTTCTTCGTCTCCAAACATCTTCCTCCATTGGCCTGATTAACTGCCTGCAATTTCTTGCATCTGGTCACGTTCCCTGAGTGAAGAGACTCTCCCGCAAAAGATGGGGAATAGGCAGAGGCAGCCAGGTGGTGTAGATGATGACTTCTATTTGAAATCCACTATTTCAACCAAGGGAGTCGTGAAATGAAGAAAAAAATCACAGATTGGGGGCAGCTACGGTTTTCAGTGGTTGGTCCTTTACTGACCAGTCCACCGGAGAAAGGCAAGCTGGGGAAATCGATTAGTCTCCTTGCCGGTCGCAGCTATCAGCATCCGTTCAAAGATGAATGGGTGCGGTTTGGCGCGTCAACCATTGAACGCTGGTATTACCAGGCACTGGGGAGCAATGATCCGGTTGCGGCACTCAGCAGGCAGATCCGCTCAGATTCCGGCAACAGTAAGGCCTTGAGCGGTCAATTACTTGGGGAACTGGCCAGCCAGTACAAGTGTTACCCTCACTGGAGTTATCAGCTGCACACCGACAATCTGGCTGCACTGGTTGAAGAGAGGCCGGAACTTGGCAAGGAGCCTTCTTACTCAACGGTATGCAGACGTATGAAGGAGCGTAGCTGGTATAAGAAACGCCGCCCCAAGACCAGCGGCCAGAAAAAAGCTGCAGCCCGGCTGGAACAGCGTGAGGTACGAAGCTTTGAGGCTGATTATGTCAACGGCCTCTGGCATCTGGACTTTCACAGTGGCGGCCGGGCTGTCGTTGACGCCCGGGGCAATTATCACACCCCAAAAGCCATGTGTATCCTGGATGACTGTTCACGGTTGTGCTGCCATATCCAATGGTACCTTGATGAAACAGCCGACTCGCTCATTCATGCACTGTCCCAGGCCATTGGCAAACGAGGCCTGCCGCGCAGCCTCATGACGGATAACGGGTCAGCCATGATTGCCGGAGAAACCAGAAACGGCCTGGGCCTCCTGGGCATTGAACACGAGACCACTCTTCCCTACAGCCCGTATCAAAACGGCAAGCAGGAGTCTTTCTGGGGACAGCTGGAAGGGAGGATGATTGCCATGCTTTCCGGGGTGGAACCTCTTACCCTGGAATTCTTGAACAGGGTAACCCAGGCCTGGGTAGAGATGGAGTACAATCGGAGCCGCCATGATGAGCTGAACTGCCCGCCTCTGGATCGTTTCCTTAATGGGCCGGATGTCTCTCGTCCCAGCCCTGACACGGCCGGGCTCTCCTTTGCATTTACAAACTGTGAATCACGGGCACAGAGGCAAAGCGACGGCACCATCCAGGTCAAGGGCGTCCGCTTTGAAATCCCCTCAAGGTTTCGTCATTTTCAGCGACTTCATATCCGCTACAGGAACTGGGATCTCAGCAGGGTATGGCTGGTTGATCACCAGTCCAACAGCAAACTGGCTGATATTTACCCCCTGGATAAATCCGGCAACTTTAACGGAGCAAGGCGTACCCTGTCCCCACCAACAGAGGAGCAGTCTCCGGTTGACGGCGATCCGCATCCTCCACTGTTACGTAAACTCTTGAAAGAATACGCAGCAACCGGACTGCCTCCGGCCTACATCGTAAAAGACACCATCGGAGGAGACCATGAGAAATAATCAATTACTGGCCTTGTATGGACTCAAGTATAACCCCTTTCTGCCAGGTATACCGGTTGAGTCACTCTGGTCTCCACCGGAGATGGACTCCTTTCTCTTCCGGGTCGAGAACCTGGTGATGGAAGGGGGATTCGCCCTTGTCTGCGGCGACCCCGGGCTGGGTAAATCAAAAACCCTGCACCTCATGGCCCATCGCCTGGGACGGTTGGACTCAGTTGTTGTCGGAGTGATGGAGAGACCGCAATCCAGCCTTGGAGATTTTTACCGGGAGATGGGCGAGCTGTTCGGGGTCAACCTGTCACCGGCAAATCGGTACGGCGGGTTCAAGGCTCTCCGGCAACGGTGGCTGGAGCATATCAAGAGCACCCTGTTCCGGCCGGTGCTGCTTATTGATGAGGCACAGGAGATGATGACCTGCAGTCTCAATGAACTAAGGCTACTGGGGAGCGCCGAGTTCGACTCCCAATGCCTCCTCACCATAATTCTCTGTGGTGATATGAGGCTGCCGGAACGTTTTCGATCCAACGCATTGCTGGCCCTTGGCAGCCGCATCAGGTACCGCCGGATTCTTGAGCCATATCCTGTAGAGAAATTACGTGAATGCCTGGAGTATGCTCTTGAGCAGGCCGGTGCCCCTCAGCTTATGACCAAGCCGCTGATGGACACTCTGGTGGAACATGCCGCCGGTAATATACGTCTGCTCAATACCATGGCAGCTGAACTCCTGACCATGGGGGCTGAGAAGGAGAAGGCTCAACTTGATGAAAAACTATTTCTGGATCTTTATGCGCTCACACCACGTAAGGCCGGATCTAGATGAGATAAAAAACATTCCATGCCTGTCATGGAAAAAGAGGTCCGGTGAAACGGAAGCGAGCTCTGCTGAGGAGCAACTCGCCGAGGGATAACCGGATAGGCGACGACGAAATATCGTCATCGTGGGGAGTCTTCGGACTCCCCTTTTTTTATGATGGCTGGTATTTCAGAGGAGCCTCCATGCCTTGAAAACCTCGGGGTCTG
>JAYEKB010000207.1:0-13153 GCA_034660835.1 Thermodesulfobacteriota bacterium | reverse complement strand
GCAGCCACCTCGACTTGTGAAATATACGGGCTATTGCGCCCTGATTTGCAATCAACCCCCTGAACACGATATGAGTTCATCAGGTTGATTCTATAAATCGTGCCCATAATCTGAGATAGACCCGTGCTCTACAAGCTCAAGAATTGCTTATGAGGGAGGTACATCATCTGATGTAGCCATGCTGGAAAAAACTCTGGAGGAAAAAAACTGTAGCTTAAATCTAACCTGGCAGACATCGTTGAAAAACCGGTATCTGCCAGATCAGGTCTGAGCTCTTACATAGAAATGCTAAGGTTACGTTGAGGATTTCGGAGTCTCCGCTTACCTGCGATTGAACCACATTCAAAGATGGCTCGAAGATAAGATGCAGGATTGGCCAAGTTATTTTTCTACAGACCCTAAGCGACTAATTCGCTGATTGACTTTCCATAGTCCTGACAAGCGCTCATATTCGCTTCAATTTCATCTTCTTTGAGCTTAAAAGGACCCAAATTCGTCATTTTCATATGTAAGGCGTGTTCCATAGTATCAAAAATGTAACCAGGAGCCTCTCCGGAATGGGTGGAAGATCCAAAAGCTCCGCCGGCTTTTCCTGAAAGATCAGCATCAGCGGCTTGAAAAAGAAACCGTTTCATATTTTCAGTCATATCTTTATGATAAGTTGGACAACCAAAGATATAGCCGTCATAGCCCTGTATATCTTCTTTGTTTTTAAGTTCATTGACAGGCTTAACCTCAGCCTCACATCCGCTGATTCTCACTCCTTCAGCCACGTACTTTGCCATTTGTTCTGTATGACTTTTCAGGCTGAAATAGGCAATAAGTATTCTTTTCATAACTTCTCCCTTTTTGAAATTATTTTGGCCGGATTGGCAAGTCTTACATAAGCATTACTGGATCAATTGTCAATTTGTTTACAGCCACGCCGGGTTACTCACAGAACTGTAAAGCCTCCGAAGCGATACGCATGTGTTCCTTCTCTGCCTGGGCAATGGCGAGAAACGGTTCCTCAACCGGAGTTCCGCTGAACCGGTGGGCCATGGAACGATAAAGATCATAGGCTGCAAATTCTATGCTCAGTGACATCTCGATAATATCGACACAAGGATAATCGGAGAGGTGGGCAAGACGCTTGACCAGGGAATCAACATCCTGACCGCCTTCGACAATATCCCCGGGCAGGGCCTCGTACACCTTGTCAAAGGGGGGTGGATCCACCTGCTCTGCAGCCCAGAACTTGTACAGAAGGCGTGCGTGTCCCTCTTCTGCACGGGCCAGCAGGTCAATGGGCCCGGCAAAGGCTGCCTCAAAATGTCGTTTAAGGACAGCAGAATAAAACCGCCAGGCCCCCTTCTCAAGGTTCATGCCGATATAGAGAAAATCAGCCAGCGAGAAAGAATCCGAACCTGTGTCAAAAACTTTGAGTTTTGGCAGGTCAGGAAGGGTGTGGTGGTTCCAGCCAAGGATCCCGCCTTTCAGATTATAAATTTCCTTTGCAAAATAGGGATTGCCACTGCAAAACAGGGCCGCAGCCTGCGACCGCTGGCCTGAACGTCAGTAAAAAACAATATCCCGGTCCGTCGGCAGCTCAGTCATCCTGGCTGTCAGTTCGGCTAACGGAATCAGGTTGGCACCCGCAATATGTCCCTGGACATATTCCTTCAACTGCCGTACATCAACCAGCACATAGTCCCTTTCATGATGACTGGTTATATAGCTCCGCAACTCATCCGCTGTAATATTCTCAAACTGTTCCATCGTTTCACCTTTCATCAAACTCGATTACAGGACCTTATAGTTTGGGAGCCTTCGTTAATCTGAACTTGATTGAATATTTGAATTTATAGAAACTCTGGTGTCAACTTTGGGCAGGGATACAAAAAAAGAACTTCCCTTGCCCGGTGTGCTGTGCATCCAGACCCGGCCGGAATGGGCCTCTACAATGGCCTTGACCGCCGCCAACCCCAGGCCTGTGCCCTGGACAGCCCTGCGCTTGTCATCTATCCGGAAGAAGTGATCAAAGATATGCGCCTGATCCTGGACACTTATACCCGGTCCCTGGTCACGTATCTCCATGGTCAACAGATCCCGGTGTTCCTGTACACGCAACAAAACTGTACTGTTTGCCTGCGAATACTTGATCGCATTATCCAGCAGGTTGGTGATCACCCTGCTGATCTGCAACCTGTCTGCAGTGATGTGATCCGGCAGTACCGGTAAATCCAACTGCAGTGCTATCTTTTTTTCAGCAGCCTGAATCTCAAAACCAGTGACTATCTCTTTAAGTAATTCCCCAAGATCACAGGGGCTGAGCTCCAGTTCTATCTGACCGGATTCGATTCTGGCAATATCTAAAAACGAAAGAATGTACTGCTCCAGTCGACTGATCTCCTTGTAGATGGTCTCCAGATAGCTGGTCTGTTTGTCATTGAGCGGTCCGGCTTTCCCTTGCAGCAACCGGTCGACAAAACCGCCGGTGATTGCCACCGGAGCCTTGAGATCATGGGTGAACAGGGAGATAAGGTTTCGTTTATGGGCCTCGAGTTGCTGAACATCTGTTGCATCCCGAAAGACCTCGATACCAAAAATAAAATGACCGGAATCATCCTGCACTGCACGACTGGAAAAAATGATAGGCAGTTCTTCTTCATCCCCGAGCCGAATAAAGGCCTCCCGGCCCAGACAGGGTTCACCCGTTTTCTCGCTTTCACGAAGGGGACAGTGATGCTCACAAAGGCTTGAGGAAAAAACCTCGGAGCAACTGCGACCCACTACCTCGCTACGCTTTCTACCGGTAATCTGTTCAGCCGCCGGATTAAACTCCACGATTTTGTATTCCGCGTCCACTACAAACAGGGCAACCGGCAGGCTGGCTATGACCAAATCACATAACTGCAGTTTATCCACCATATCCTAATCCTGTTCAATATTCCCGACCAAAACAGCCCCCTGCTCCTGAAAAACCCGGGGAAACCGGATGCTTACTGCTGTCCTGCCCACTCCATCATTGTCCACTTGAAGCCTGGCCTGGTGCTCAGCCAGGATCTGCCGGACCAGTTCCAGGCTTGTCTTTTGATCCGTTTCGTCAACAGCTGCTATGCTGCGAGGTTCTTCAGATCCTACTCTGTATTGCATACCTTCTGATCGGGCGCTAAAGGTTACCAGCGGTTCATCACTATTATCAACAACAATATTCAATTGTTCTCCCTCAGCAAGTAACCGGGTAAGATAGCGTAAAACGTGAATCAAAGCAATCTTGAGTACATGCCTGTTGGCATGAATTTCAATCGGATCCGAGGGAGCATCAAGTTTGATGGTAATATTTTTCCTCTGCAGAGTCGGACAGGCCTGGAGAGCATCACCAAGTAATGCAACCAGGTTTTCACGAGCAAAGAGTATCCTTCGCTGCTCAGCCATGGCATTAAACTGCTTGACTATCTCATCAATTTTATCCGCTTCTGTTGCAATTAAGTCAACTTTTTTTTGCTCCCTTTCAGGCAGCCCTCCTTTATACAACAATCGCCTGGCCATACCGCCGATTACTGTTGCCGGATTGCGCACCTGGTCGGCAATTCTAAGTGACATCTCAATGATGGTTCGTTCACGGGCCAGCTCTTCCAGGTCATTACTTAACTGTAACAACTCGGCATTGGACTGGTCCAGCAATCGATTCTTCTCCGTCTTCTCACGGAGCAGACTGACCACCTCGTCATGCTTGGCCCGCAGGTTCTCTATATACGATTCCTCAGTGTCTGCAAACAGTTCCCTGCGAATACCACTCAAACGACCGTAAACATTCTCCCAGGCAACACCGAGTTTCGTACTGCTACAGTGGACGGTAATCCTCCTTTTCCGGATTCCGCCCTGAACATGGACAACATCAAAAACTCTCATTAATCCGGGAAAGGGATCTAAGCCCAGCAAAGTTTGTTCATCCAGGGGACAGACCTTGCCCGACAGACAGGGGGCATTTCCACGAAAGAAAAGCTCTATTCCACACTCAAGCGGCACCACCTCCTGTGGAAACAGGGAAATACGAACTTTACCCCCTCCGTACTGCTGCAGGATCAACCGCGCAGTTTCCGAGGCGCCAACGGCAATCCCGGTAACCTGCAGCACCGGAGCGCCGATGGCCCGTACCAGCAGCTTTACTTTGGTTCGTACCCGTGGGATATCCGCCTCTTTCTGGATAACCAGAGTCAATATATGGTGTGCTTTCTCCGTCATTATTTTCTTTGCCAACTCCACAAACACAGAGCTGCATCATCATGGGGTTGCCGGTTACGGGAAAACAGTGTCTGCGCAAGCAGAGCAGGATCAAGCCGGGGATTGTCGGTCGCGCTCACCTCAGCCTCCTGCAATTCCATGAGCAGGGATCGTATCTGCTGCCCGGTAAAGGTGCTCACCCCATCAGAGTGCAGCAGGCAAGCAGCCGTGTCAGATACCCTGTACACGGTATCTGTTCCCTTGATCATGTGACCCCTTTCCACTACCAACTGACCTGGCAGAGCAGCCGACGTGCCGTCAACCAGCAGATGAACACCGATAGTACCTGTCCGGCAACAACGCAACTCGCCTAACAACTGATCAAAACGCAGCACAAAAACCGACGTTGCCGGTTCCGCGGCAAACACCTCTGCCAGCGACTCAATGACATGGTCCGGTGGCCAGATCAAATCAAATTTTGCAAGCATGGAGCCAATCAGCTCGGTTTCACCCCCGCCCCTGCCCTTGCCCGGACTGTCCACCAGGACAATACGTGTAAACCGGCTATCTGAATTGATAAATATGCCGTCCCCGCAGGGACTGGTTTCAGACCGGCCGCAGACAAGGGCTGCAATGTCCATATTATCATCCCTGTCAAAACAGAAGGGTATCTGTTCCCGGGGCCAGCACCGGGCTACAATCACTGTGCCCTGCCATTGTCGGCCCGGGATAGCCGAACAGCTGCGATTAGGATCAGTGCCGGAACAGCAGGAAAACCGGTTTGCCAGCCGGGAAACCGAAGCCAGGCCGGTCCCAAGACCGGTAAGAGAACGATATCCACCCTGCGGTCCCTGCAACACGTTAGTCACGTTAGATATCCCCGGACCCTTGTCCAGGGAACAGATGGTCAGGACCGGTACCTGGTCAAACAGCTGACCACTAATGCGAATCATGCCACGTGAGGTCTTGTGATCCAGGTGATTATGGGCAAGTTCACTGGCAATAAGACGTACCTCGGCCCGCCTCTGGTCGGCAAATCCCAGTTGCATGGCTTTTTCACCGGCACTGTGCCTGGCAAGGGCAACGTCTGCGTCACTTCTGATGTAGATTTCACTGCAGAGGACCATTATTATCCTCTTTATAACCACCCTTTTCCTGCAACCGGAGCAGAGCCTGTTCAACATCCAGGGCAAAAGCAAGATCCGGCAACTTGATGCCGAAGTCAAGCAAGATCATAACTACGGGTACCGCAAGTCCGGCAATGACCATGGTAGCATCCTGCAGTTTCAAAGTCCGGGCAAGCTGCTGCAAATGGTCGGCCAGAAAAGAATCCACGACTTCCAGGTTCTGCAGGTCCACAATCACCCCGTACGACTTCTGTCTGCTGACGATTTCACTGACCTTATCCAGCAAAACCTGCACCGAAGAGTCATCAATTTCCTCTTCAATAGAAACGAGCAGGATTTCGCCCAGGGAAAAGACTGAAAACGGCTCCACAGCAGAACCTACTTTTTATATTCGGCTTGACTGCTACCGATCTCGATGAGCGATGCGACTCGATTCATACTCTCTTTCCGTTCAGCAAGCTTACCGATAGCATAGTGCAATCCGTCGGTCATTCGGGCCCGAACAATAATATTATCAAGATCAACATCACCCTCACTGATGACCCGTGCAATGTGCGGCCCCACCCCGGTGAGGATGGTCTCACAACCCATAAGCCGGACTGCACCGGCAGTCTGCAGGACATGAGAAGCCACCTCACTGTCCACGGTGGGCACACCGGTAATATCGATAATAACAAAGGACGAACGGGTATATTCGATGGATTCCAGCAGTCGCTGCATGGCTATATGGGCCCGGTGGCTGTCCAGGGTGCCGACCAGGGGCAGGGCCACAATACCGTCCCAGACTTCAATTACCGGGGTGGACAATTCCAGGATCTCGTCCTGCAGATGGCGAATATCCTCTTCCCGTTTTTTGAGCAGACCTTCCTTCTGCTCCATGATGATCCGGTCTTTTTCCAGTCGCTCGGAGATATCGATAAAGTTTTCCACGCAACCGATGATATCCCCTTTATGGTTACGCAACGGCCGGCTGGTAAACTCAATGGGGATTTCACGACCATCGACACGGAGCATGGTCTCACCGTGATTTACGGTGTTGTTACTTGTGGAAAGCTTACAGGTACACTGTTCAGACCTGCACATTGGTGTATCAAAGATATCGTAACACTTGCGGTCAAAACAATCGCCCGGACTCTTGCCGACCATCCTGGCCCCGGCCGGGTTGATCATCAGGATGTTGTTTTCCAAATCTGTAACAAAAATACCTGAGGTTATGGCATTAATAATCTCGGAGAGAAAACCTTCATCCAACTTTATTTCAGATAAATCTTCCATGGGTTGCTCCTTTATTTTTTTAACCACGAAATACACGAAAAGCACGAAAAGAAAAGATATAAAAATAAGTTATACGATAATCCTTTGTACTGTTGCTTTAGGGTAGTGACCAAAATTTACGAGAAGGCCAAGGCGCAGGTTGGATGCTTTAAGGTAATTAAAGACCTGTGCCTCGTTCTCACCGCTTATTATTTTTACAGCCTTAAGCTCAACAATAATTTTGCCAAAACAAATTAAATCAGGCTGATAGACATGCTTAAGCAATTCTCCTTTATAGGATAGATTCAGGGCTGGCTGGGAATCAAAAGGAATCGCACACTGTTTCAATTCACGCTCCAAACATTCCTGATACACAGACTCCAGAAAACCACACCCCATCTCACGATACACCTCAAAAACAGCCCCCTGGATAACATAACACTCTTGCTTATACAGAATTTTCTCAGTTGTATTCAAAGGCATTTTTTTAATTTTTCGTGTAGTTCGTGTATTTCGTGGTTCCTTCTTTTATATTGCATCCACAGATGCAAACTCCGGTTCATGGAGCGGAATAATAAAATCCGCCATATCCCGGACCTTGAGCATCATGTTGTAAGCATCATAACTGTTGATGTTGGTGCCCGGTGGGATAACCTCCATTTCCATGGCCGTGATCTGGATGGGCGGCTCAAAGTTTTCCCTGATCACGCAAAAACCGGTGATGGCGGTTTTACCCTTTGCGGTATCAATGAATACGGTCATGCCGCCCGGTGTATGGGCCGGGGTATGCATGACCGAGATGCCCGGAAAAAGCTCCTGGTCCTCTTTGACTACCTCGATCTGGTCTGCATCCCGGATCTCAAAAATAAAATCCTCCACATAGCGGTAATCCAGGGGATGCGGATTGCTGATGGATCGTAACTCCTGCTCATGGATATAAAACCTGGCATTTGTACACTTGTAATCGTTTTCACAATGATCAGAGTGCAGATGGGTGTGGATGACCACATCAATGTCTTCAGGTTTCAGGCCATAGCGACCAATTCCCTCCTCAAAGGTATAAATCTTTCCGCCGATTGCCCGCTCCCGGTCCTCTGAAACAACCGGATGCATTTCCCCGGTATCGATCAGAATTGTTTTTTCACTACCTTCAATGTACCAGCAATAGATAGGAATGGTATAGGGAGTGCCGTAGTCATGCTGGTAGGTCATCATTCCCTTGTCAAAAACCTTAGTGCCCATGACAATGGGGTGAATACGATAGTTGCCCATGGTTGTTCCTCCTGAAAAAAAATTAAAATGTTGCGCAGATAAGCGGACTCCGTTTGCCTGCGCAACCCTTTACTGTCAGGTGCGATGAAACCATTTTTCTATCTCTTGGCGAGAAAAAGTCTTTATCACCGGCCTGCCGTGAGGACAGTGAGAAAAAACCTGAGAGTTCTCCATCTGTTGCAGGAGTTCAATCATTTCCTCTGGCTGCAGACTATCTCCGGCTTTGATTGCCGCCTTGCAGGCCATGGAGGCAAGCAGATTATCAATACATTCCGGTACTACACCGGACAGACCGGTTGAGGACCGATTGCGCAATCCATCCAGAATATCAGCCAACACATCCTGTGGCGACAACTGACTGACCAGGGCCGGAACGGCCTTGATCACCCAGGTAGTATCGCCGAAAAACTCCACCTGAACTCCGAGTGCGGCTACTGCCTCAGTCTCCTTTTCCAGAGTCTCGGCATGATCCGGCCCCAGCTCGATTGTGACCGGAAACATCAGGGACTGGCTTGGGATCTCCCGCTGTTCATAGCCATGGCGAAGCCGCTGATAAAGAATACGCTCATGGGCCGCATGCTGATCAATCACCACCAGCTGTCCGTCACGCTCACAGAGCAGGTACAGCTGCAGGAACTGGCCGATCAGGGTCAGACCGCTGAATTCCGCCTGTTTCCCGGGTTGGCATACCACTGGCTGCGGCCGGACAGGTTCGTCATTTAATAAAACATCGGTTGCCGGTTCCATGGTCCGGGCATCAGGTGAATCCGTTCCCGGTCCCATGGGAACAATTTGCTGATGTGCAGGTTGTCGGGGTTGATTGTCCACAAACGCACTTGTGCCGGGACCGGGTGCAACAGCTGCACCATGCTCAGGTATGGAAAACAGCTCAGACCGGACCTGATCCTGGTGCTGCTGGATTGCCCGGGCAACGGCACGGACTATAAAACGATGTACTTCCCGGGCGTTACGAAAACGGATTTCCCGCTTGGCCGGATGAACGTTGACATCAACAAGCTCAGGAGCAACTTCCAGCAGCAGGGCCCCGGCGGGCTGGTGCCCTTTCATCAAAAAACCCTGCAATCCCTCCATGACAGCGTGCCGGATCATCCGGTCCTGGACCGGACGGGAATTAACAAGAATACGCAGCCGTGCAGAAGGAGCAGCATCAGGCAACAGGAGAAAACCGCTTACCTGCAACCCCTCTTCGTCGTCAATGGCAGCCTGCACAGGTAACAGAGTATCCTGATAGCGAAATACATCCCGTACCCGCTGCTCAAGATCTGTTGCTGGAAAATCAAACACCTTGCGTCCCTCTACCTGCAGGGAAAAAGCAACATGGGGATGGGCCAGGGACTGGCCGCGAATTACCTCGTCAATATGGGAGAGTTCAGTACGATTGGTCTTAAGGAATTTCTTGCGGGCAGGCAGGTTGCCGAACAGACTGCGCACTTCAATCAGGGTTCCACGGGCGCAACCGTCTTCATGGACTCCATGCAGGGTTCCGTAACGGATATCAGCCCTGGTTCCGGTGGCGGCCTGCCGGATGCGAGAGAGAATCGTCATCCGGGAAACAGATCCGATACTGGGCAATGCTTCACCCCGAAAACCCAGGGTGGCAATGGCCCCAAGCTGGCTCTCATCAGTGAGCTTTGAAGTGGCGTGACGCTCCAGGGAGAGCAATACGTCATCCCCGTCCATACCGAGCCCGTTATCCACAATGCGGATCAAACGGGTACCGCCCCCTTCTACCTGAATATCCACCCGGTCCGCACCGGCATCCAGGGAATTTTCCAGCAGCTCCTTGACCACCGAGGCAGGCCGTTCCACCACTTCACCGGCAGCGATCTGGTTTGCAAGATGTTCAGACAGGATACGGATTTGTGACATGGATGTTATAAAGGTAAGAGGTAGAAGGTGTAAGGTATAAGGATAAAACAATCACCTTTTTATAAATTTTAATTCTTCTCTGTCTTCTTGTCCACCAAAGCCGTGATAAAAAAGTGCTATTCTGCCTGGAAAACTCTTGCGTAACATTCACTTTTTATCCCTTCAGCCTCGATTTCCCGCCTTTCTCTTTTGTCGTTACTGTTGTACAGTAGGCCGGAACTGTGTTGCCGAACTTTTCATTAATCAAATTTCCTGAAACAAGCCTCTGTGGCACCAGCCAAAAAACCAAAAAAAAGAAAGGCTCCAGTACGACGGCCTGCACGAAAAAAACTGCTGGACCACACTCCGGTCATTATTTTCCTGTTGATCGTCTGCGGCACAGTGACCCTGTGCATCGGTACCGGCCTGGCATGGTTTCTCTCCCTGAATATCCCTGATATCCGCTCTGTTAATGATTACCGCCCCCTTGTGGCGACCATGGTCCTTGACAAACGGGGACAAACTATTGATGCCATCTATGAGCAGTACCGAATTGTAATCGACTACCGGGAAATGCCCGGACTGCTGCCCCAGGCCTTTGTAGCAGCTGAAGACAGCCGCTACTGGGAACACGGCGGACTGGATCTGTGGTCCATTGGCCGGGCAGCCATCAATAACTTCCGCTCCGGCAAACGCAGCCAGGGTGGTTCCACTATTACGCAACAGGTGACCCGATCACTGTTGTTGAGCCGGGAAAAAAGTTATTTTCGCAAACTAATCGAAGCCATCCTTGCCTACCGGCTGGACCGCATGTTGAGCAAGCAGGAGATCCTGTCCATCTACCTCAATGAAATTTATCTTGGATCCGGTGCCTATGGGGTTGAAGCTGCAGCCAGGACCTATTTCAACAAACCTGCCCGCAAGCTCAACCTGGCTGAAATCGCTATGCTGGCAGGCCTGCCCCAATCTCCAAGCCGTTACTCGCCACTGACCCATTTCAAGCGAGCCAAGGCCAGGCAGCGCTACGTGCTCAACCGCATGGCTGAAGATAAAATCATCAACTCTGCAGCTGCCCGAAGGGCTTACGGACAAACACTAACCCTGGGCCACCCGGATCGCAACAGGGCCATGAACGGTTATTTTTCCCAGTATGTTCGATCCCGTCTTGAACCACGTTACGGCAGAAAGGCGTTGCTGCGCGATGGGTTGCGTGTCTTCACCACCCTGGATCTTAATCTGCAAAAGGCAGCTGCACAAGCAGTACGAGAGGGGACGCAGGCAATCCGGGCACGTCATAAAACTAAAAACAGGCCCCAGGGCGCTCTGGTGGCTCTGGACACAACATCGGGCAGAATCCTGGCCATGGTCGGCGGCACAGACTATACTGTCAGCCAGTATAATCGGGCAGTTCGTGCCAACCGCCAGCCCGGCTCCGTATTCAAGCCGCTTGTCTATGCCACCGCCTTTGAACGGGGAATTTCTCCAGCCACAGTCATTGACGACAAACCCTTTTCCATCCGTAACAAGAACGGTTCCGCCTGGAGCCCCAAAAACTACAACAACAAATATTACGGGCCTACCACTCTTACGGATGGACTCATCTACTCACACAACATCGTGGCCATCAAGCTGCTGCAGAAAACAGGCGTAAAGCCGGTTATTGGGCTGGCAAAAAAGGCCGGTATTACAGCTCCACTTAAACCCGAACTCCCTCTGGCCTTGGGTGCCTCACCGGTATCCGTACTGGAAATGACCGCTGCCTATACCATGTTTGCCAGCCAGGGACTCTACCGGCCACCGGTCTGCATCACCAGGGTCCAGGACAAGAACGGTCGTATCACCCTCTGGCAGCAACCAAAACCCCGCCGGGTGATTACACCAAAAACCGCAAACGAGATGACTTCCATCCTGGGTCAGGTTATCAGCCGCGGTACCGGCCGCAAGGCCAAAGGCATTCCTGGTGCTGCCGGCAAAACCGGTACCTCGGACAGCAACATGGATGGCTGGTTCATCGGCTATACCCCTGAAGTTACCGCCGGAGTCTGGCTGGGCTATGACCGTGACAGATCCCTGGGTAAAGGCGAGACCGGAGGTCGGGCAGCAGCCCCGGTCTGGAAAAAATTTATGCAGGCGACAATAAAGTAGGAGCGGCGCCTCGCCGCGAATTGCATATTTTTTGCGGCGAGGAACCGCTCCTACTTGAAGACAACAGAGCACCCACCATTTCCTCGTTTCCATGGGTAGAAATGCAGACATCATGACAAAAACAAACCAACATAACCTCGACCGTTTTTTCTCAGGAACGGTTGACGATAAGATGCATGCAATGGACAAACTGTATAACCGCCATGGCAGGCAACTGTTGGCAGATGAAAACGTCACCGCTTCCCTTGCCCTGTTAAAAGAATATGCAACAAAACTATCCGCACACATGCAGGCCATGAACCTGGGTCAGCTGTGCAGCAACTGCGCAAGCCGTACCGGGGGCGGCTGTTGTTCAAACTACATGGAGGCCAACAGTGATGTGGTCCTGCTGCTAATCAACAGACTCTATGGAATCAACGTTATCCGGCAGCATGAAGATTCCACCCAATGCTGTTTTTTAGACCATTCCGGCTGTATCCTGCCCATTAAACCGATGTTCTGTCTCAACTATAACTGCAAACATATCTCTGATCAGGCAACCAAAAAAGAAATGATCGACCTTGAGCAACTGGCAGGCAGACTGCTGACCGAACAGACACGGCTTGAATCTATTATTCTGCACCACCTTTGAGGACCAAATGTACCAAACTTCTCTGAAAACACCGGTCGGAACCCTGCAACTCTTTGCAGATGATAATGCCCTGTATCGAATTTTTTTCCCTGCCTGCGACGACAACCTCCCCGTTGCAGATCCTGCCCCGAAAGGCCATTCTTTACTCGATTCCGCATCCTTACAACTCAGCGAATATTTTACCAGCCACAGACAAAACTTTGATCTGCCCCTGTCACCGCAGGGAACACCATTCCAGCTTGCAGTATGGGAGCTTATGCAGCAAATACCTTATGGCGAAACATCGACCTACGGTGAACTTGCTGCCCGCCTCGGCAACCCAAACAAGGCAAGAGCCGTGGGCGGGGCTGCCAACAAAAATCCTCTGCCCCTGGTCATTCCCTGTCACCGGGTAATGGGCGCCAACTCCAAGCTGACAGGATTTGCCGGGGGACTTACGACGAAACAATTCCTGCTTAACATGGAAACACAAGAGAAAAAAAACTGAAACAGCAACAAAAGTACCATTTGATCAACTTCTTACAGGAGCTGTTACTCCCGCCTGATAAGGTGATAAAGATCTCAGCAGGTTCCGTCACTCCATTTCTTTTTGATTACGTTCAGAACTCTATTTCTACTTTATCACACTTATTATTCGCCCATAATAGGC
>JAYEKB010000206.1:0-3188 GCA_034660835.1 Thermodesulfobacteriota bacterium | reverse complement strand
TATTTAGTGTTCTCTGCATTTATTCTTTTGACAACTTGTTACAGCTTAACCAAAATTCCGCTTTTTTGGTTCGCTTTTCCGGAATTTGTTCGCTTTTCCGGAATTCTTATCCGAGTGCTCACTTACTGCAGGTAGAACTAATTCACCCCCGGGGATGGAAACGCTGGTGCATGGACTTGAGTCGGCTCGTGTCTACATGGGTGTAGATCTGGGTGGTACCAATGTCGGCATGGCCCAGCATCATCTGCACGGAGCGAAGATCAGCCCCCCGTGACAACAGGTGGGTGGCAAAGGAGTGGCGCATGGTGTGCGGGCTGACTTTCCTGGTTATCCCTCCCTGAATTGCCAGTTCGCGGATTATCTGCCAGAACCGGTTGCGGGTCATGGACTTGCCCCGATTGGTGACAAAAAGATGCGGGCTGGGCCGATTTTTAAGCAGGGCAGGGCGGCCGCGTTCCAGGTAGTCCTGGATTTTCTCTCCTGCCGCGGCATTAAAAGGGACCATTCGTTCCTTATTTCCTTTACCCAGAATACGAACATGACCGCTGCTGATGCTGCAGCCGTTCACCGGCAGGTTGACCAGTTCCGAAACCCGGATGCCGGTAGCATAGAGCAGGTGCAGCATGGCGTAGTTGCGCAGGATGAGAGGCGTAGTTTTTTCGGGCATGGCCAGCATCTGGTCCACCTCTTCAATGGAGAGTGCACCCGGCAGGCTGCGGCCTATTTTCGGTGGATCGATATCTGCCACCGGACTGACGGACAGCTGGTTTTGGGAGATCAGAAAATCAAAAAATGCCCGCAGGGCAGCCAGCCGTCTGGCATTGCTGCGTGAACTGATATTTCGTTTAAAGCAGTCCTGAAAAAAACCACGGACCTGTTTGGAGGTTATCTGATCCGGTCTGGAAATCTGCCGGGACTCAAGGAAGGTAATAAAAAACCGCAGGTCTGAGCCGTAGCTGTTAACAGTATTTGGCGAAAGACGTCGCTGGACAGTGAGATACTGCAGAAAGAGATCAAGGCTGTCGGTCAGGGGTGATGTTTTCAGGGCAGGGGTACGGATCCGGCAGAGGGGAATAAAATAAGCCCTGCAGCCGTAAAGGACCAGCAGGGCTCATCAACTAATACCGGTTTCTCATCCGGTTGTACTTGCGAAGTTTACGCAGGGCTTCAGCAGACTTGCGACGCTTCTTAACACTTGGTTTCTCGTAATATTCGCGCCGTTTGAGTTCGCGTTTGATACCGTCAATCTGCAGTTTTTTCTTCAGCTGGCGGATTGCATACTCAAGGTCTCCCTTTACTTCTACTTCAATCATGAAAAATCACATCCTTTTCAAAAATGGCATGTCCCATCTGCGTATTTATTATGAATACTTGAACTCTATAAACTATTCTGCATGTTAAATTATGTCAATGGAATTCTGTTATCATTAGTGGTATACGAATAAAGACTTTAGTGTTATATTATTAATTTTTAATCCATGAATTACTATTGTCTGGGTATCCGCTTAACTCAAACAATATACAGTATGTTTTTCTTGTTCTTGTTACATCGCTCTGCGGTGTAACGTAACTTTGGGCGTTCGCGCCCTGTTTGCTTATTCCGATATCAGGTGACACCGTACGGTGCCGGCACAGCCTCCTGTGATCGTTGGAGAAATTCCGTAGCACCGCAGAGCGGTGCTGCGAGGTAAAAAACCACTGCACCGTAACTGTTCAGGAGTGCCTCATATTTGTTCATTTGGGGCTTTGAAGCATACTTGTGCTATTCGATAAGACCCAAATGGGCAAAGATGGGGTGCTCCTGAATAGTTACTAAAATTATAACCACAATCATACTTGCACAAGGAGTCGTATCATGTCCAGTAATTATTTTAACAAATTGCCCCTGCGCTTGCAGCTTGATGAACTTGGTCGTTGCCGTTTTATGGATGCATCCGAGTTTAACGGAGTTGAAGCACTCAAGGGAAAGAAGATCGTCATCGTCGGTTGCGGTGCCCAGGGCTTGAACCAGGGTCTTAACCTGCGTGACAGCGGTCTGGATGTTTCCTACACCCTGCGCGAGGCAGCCATCTCCGAGCAGCGTCAGTCCTGGAAAAACGCCACTGAAAACGATTTCCAGGTCGGCACCTACGAGGAAATGCTGCCTGATGCCGACCTGGTAATCAATCTTACCCCGGATAAGCAGCATTCCAATGTTATTGAGACGGTAATGCCGTTTATGAAAAAAGACTCCTGCCTCTCTTATTCACATGGTTTTAATATTGTTGAGGAGGGTATGCAGATCCGTGACGACATCACCGTTGTCATGGTGGCCCCCAAGTCTCCGGGAACCGAGGTCCGTGAGGAGTACAAACGTGGTTTCGGTGTTCCCACCCTGCTGGCCGTGCATGGTGCCAATGATCCCCGGGGTATTGGCTGGGATATTGCCAGGGCCTATGCTGCCGGCACCGGTGGCGACCGAGCCGGCTGTCTTGAATCCTCTTTTGTAGCCGAGGTAAAATCAGACCTCATGGGTGAGCAGACCATCCTCTGCGGTATGCTGCAGACCGGTTCTCTGCTCTGTTTTGAAAAAATGGTCGAGCAGGGCATGGATGCCCCCTATGCGGTCAAACTGATCCAGTATGGCTGGGAGACCATTACCGAAGCGTTGAAGCATGGTGGAATTACCAATATGATGGACCGGCTGTCCAACCCGGCCAAGATCAAGGCCAATGAGCTGGCCATGGAGATGCGGCAGATCCTGGAGCCGCTATTTCAGAAGCACATGGATGATATCATGTCCGGTGATTTTTCCAGGACCATGATGGTGGACTGGGCTAATGATGATGCTAATCTCTTGAAATGGCGCAGGGAAACCGGAGAAACCGATTTTGAGAAAACCGATGCTGCAGATACCGAAATCAGCGAGCAGGAGTATTTTGATAAGGGTATCCTCATGGTTGCCATGATCAAAACCGGTGTGGAGCTTGCCTTTGACACCATGGTTTCCGCTGGCATTAAGGCTGAATCAGCCTACTATGAATCCCTGCACGAGGTGCCGCTCATTGCCAATCTCATCACCCGTAAAAAGCTCTATGAGATGAACGTGGTTATCTCCGATACCGCTGAATATGGCTGCTATCTCTTTAACCACGCGGCCTACCCGCTGCTGCAGGATTTCATGAAAAAGGTTAACACCGATGTCATCG
>JAYEKB010000205.1:0-3194 GCA_034660835.1 Thermodesulfobacteriota bacterium | reverse complement strand
TCCTGGTGTTGTCGCCCTTGCCATGCCTGGAAATTGGGTTCTGGGCGTTCTTGGCTATAATCTCTGGAGCTTTGCCGGGCCAAGCGACGAAGAAAACGTCAACTTCTTTCTTTTTCAGTATTTTTTCAACTACAATCTCTCCAATGGCTGGTACCTCACCACAACTCCTATCATTACAGCCAACTGGGAAGCAGACAGCGATGACCGCTGGACAATCCCGTTTGGTGGCGGGGCCGGCCGTCTGGTCAAGTTCGGCAAGCAGCCCGTTGATTTCAAGGCTCAGGCCTTCTGGTACGCCGATGCACCTGAGAACGGACCCGAGTGGGCACTACAATTCATGGTCAAATTTTTATTTCCCAAGTAATGTGACAGTCTCTGGTTGCTCTTTCCTGGGAAATAATAATGAAACGAAAAATAACCGCCTCAACAATCTGTGCATAAAATCGGGGCCATAAGACTGATCATTGGTCTGATACCCTTTCTCATCATCTTGGCCTTCCTGACTTCCGCTTTTGCTGCGAAGCAAGATGAATCGAACACTGTCGGCAGTTACATCTACTGGGATGACGGCATCAGCCTGACCGGGCCTGCAAGTCATGTTGACCTCAAGATCGGCGGTAAAATCAACTACGACCTGGGCAACATCAATGCAGATGAGGAACTGCAGGCTGCGTTCCCGGATTTTGACGGCTTTCATAACGACTTCCGCCGCCTCAGCGTCTCCCTGTTCGGTCATGCCTGGGATATGCTTGAATTTAAGTTTGAAGTTGACTTTGCCAACGTGAAAGATATCAAGGATCAGTGGCTTCGCTTTACCAAGGGTACCATTCTGCCTCACTTTACCTTCGGCTACATGAAAGAGCCTTTTTCCCTCGAGATGCTGACGAGTAGTACGTGCCTGACGTTTATGGAAGATACCTTGCCGACTAAATCCTTTGCGCCTTTCAGAAATTTCGGTGTCACTGCAGCCGGATCATGGCAGGAAAAAAGAATGACCTGGGCCGGTGGTTTTTTTCTCGACTCCGGTTCGTACAGCAGCATAGGTGATAGCCAGAATCAGATTTCCAATGCCAATGGTTACGACCTGACAGGTCGTATTACAGGACTACCTATCTACCGGGATGAGGGAAGAGAATTAATTCATCTTGGCCTCTCCTATCTTCATCGTTTTCGTAACGATGCTGAGGATGACCCCACGGCCCAGGACAGGACGCGCCCTGAGTCGCGGCTGACAGACGATCGACTCGTTGACACCTCGATTTTTTATGACCCGGGCCAGTGCCTGGTCACTCTTGAGACGGCATGGATGAATGGCCCTTTGTCAATTCAGGGCGAATATTTTCATAATTTTGTCAATTCTCATAGCAGTCTTGACTTCAACGGATGGTATCTTCAAGGTAGCTGGATACTCACTGGTGAAAATCGAAAGTACCAGACTGAGGGAGGCATATTTGCCGGGGTCAGTCCGGAAAAGGAATTTCGTCTCGGTGAAGGCGGATGGGGTGCCCTTGAGCTGGCCCTTCGTCTATCCAGAGTCGATTTGAATGACAAGTATATCGAGGGTGGTAAAGAGCGTAACTTCACTGCCGGTTTAAACTGGTATCTCAGGCGCAAGATACGTTTCATGGTCAACTATATCCATGTCAAAATAGAGGACCGCCCTGACCCGTACATTGACAACGGCAGAGCTGACATCATCATGTCCCGCTTTCAGGTCAATTTCTAACTGTCTATCCGGCCTTTCTTTTTTTGTCTTATCTGGTACATTTAACAAGTTGATTTTAATAGGTAACAATCAATCATCCCCATTAAGGCTTTTAATTGAAAAATCTTATTCTTCTTATTCTCTCTGCCCTTGTTATAACCCTCTCTCCTTCAACGTCACGAGCCGACTGGATCAATCTGACCGGGGCAGAGAATTCCAAAAATATTGCTGAAATATTTGTTGAGAAAGATCATGTCACGGTCAAGCTGGAAATTTTTGTTCAGGACTTGCTTGTTTTTGACGAACTTGTTCCCAATGATTTTTTTCCTGAACCCATTCCGGGCAGACCTGGTCCGGAAGAACGCATCAAAATATTTGCTGTCCAAACATTTCAAATCATCACCGACACCGGTGAAAAACTGCCAGCAGTACTCGACCTGGTTGAACCTCGGATGCGGGTTGAGAGGCCATCCCCTTTTGCCGGTAGTATTAATCCCTATACCCGGCAAAGGATACCAGGCCCACCTGACGACAAGCGGGTCCTCTATGCTGAACTGATCTATCCTTTTCAAGGAAAGCCAAAGTCCCTGACCTTTATCCCCCCTGTAGATGAAAGGGGATTCCCCAGGGCGTCCATCGGTTTTCTCTGCTATCATCAAGGGGTGCCGGTGGTCGACTTCCGCCAGCTCACGGACAAAAACACCCTGCATCTTGACTGGGACGATCCCTGGTATTCCGTGTTTGAAAAAAAGGCCCTTAAACGGACACTGCAGTCAGGCGTCCGAACCTACCTCTATATCGAGCCTTACGAGGTGCGACACGAAATTCTGGTACGGGTCAAGGACATGATGACCTGGGTGGATTTTGACCTGCGCGGCAATGACTTTATTGAAGAAGATGAGTTCAATCCTGTTCGAGAAAAAGTGGCCCGATTTTTCATGGACCGAGAAAAAGTACTGATCGACGGCAAGCAGGGCAAACCCATCCTTGATCGTACCGCCTATGTGGAATCGTCCATGCTGCGCAGCCGCTTCATCGAGATACCGGAACGGGTACCACTCAACACCGCCATGATCGGCATTGTCATCACCTACCTGACCGACGGAATCCCACAGACGGTGGAGACCCGATGGGACCTGTTTTCAGAGCGGATCCAGCAGGTAACGGCCAGAATGACCGATCCGGCCGGCCCCTTTCCCTATGACCTGACCCCAGACGACAATGTCCTGAAATGGACCAACTACCTGAAGACCTACACCATCCCCACGGTGGAAAAGATCATGGTAGACGAAACTCACAAGGGATTATCTGTTCCACTTGGCAGCCTGGCCTGTGTTGTTCTGCTGCTGCCGTTTGCATTCTGGGCCTACACCCGTCGTAGAAATGACCAACCTGTTACAATGCAGATCAGCATGCTATTAATTCTCCTGATCGGCATAGTTGCTCTCTTTCCCCGCTGGCATTTTTCACTGGGCAGCAGTGCGCGGGC
>JAYEKB010000204.1:0-3198 GCA_034660835.1 Thermodesulfobacteriota bacterium | reverse complement strand
GATCCGTTCCAGGTCTTGTAACGTGAGCATCCCAGCGTTGATACCGGGCATGCGCAAATAAGTTTTATTATTTTCCTGTGGCTTCACATTATTTCTGTTTATTGATAAAAAAGGCCGGACCGCTGGGGTCCGGCCTTGGTTGTACAATCCCCTGAAGGAGGAGGGAAGGGGATGTTGCGCTCTTACGTATTATCCCAGGATGGCCTTCAGGTCTTCCTCGGGAGTGTCTGCAACCGGTTTGATATCAAAGGTGTCAACCAGGAACTGCAGCACAGCCGGGCTGATAAAGGCCGGCAGGGAGGGTCCGAGGCGGATGTCTTTGATACCGAGGAACAGCAGGGTCAGCAGGATCGCTACTGCCTTCTGCTCGTACCAGGAGATAATCATGGATAGCGGCAGATCATTCACATCACACTCAAATGCACCGGCCAGGGCCACGGCAATCTGGATAGCGGAGTAGGCGTCGTTGCACTGTCCTACGTCCAACAGGCGCGGGATACCACCGATATCGCCAAGATCTTTATCAAAGAAACGGAATTTGCCGCAGGCCAGGGTCAGGACCATACAGTCCGAAGGAACCTGTTCAACAAATTTGGTAAAGTAATCGCGGCCGGGTTTGGCACCGTCACAACCGCCAACCAGGAAGAAATGCCGGATGTCTTTGTTTTTAACAGCGTCGATAACTTTATCTGCCACTCCGAGAACTGCGTTTCGGCCGAAACCAACCATCACTGAACCGTTGTCCACATCGTCCTGCCAGCCGTCCATGGCCAGGGCCATTTCAACAACCGCGCTGAAATCCTTGTTCTCGATGTGCTTAACACCGGGCCAGCCGACCAGGCCGGTAGTGAAGATACGGTCTTTATACTCGTCTTTCGGTTTCTGGATACAGTTGGTGGTAAACAGAACCGGTCCAGGGAAGTTCGGGAACTCTTTGTGCTGGTTCTGCCATGCGGTCCCGAAATGGCCGTAGAAATGATCATATTTCTTCAGCTCCGGATAACCGTGACAGGGCAGCATCTCACCGTGGGTATATACGTCAATTCCCTTACCCTCGGTCTGCTTGAGCAGCAGTTCAAGATCGTGCAGATCATGACCAGTAATAAGGATACATTTGTTTTTACGGTGTCCCAGCGGTACAGAGGTAGGAACCGGGTGACCATAGGTGCCGGTGTTTGCAGTGTCAAGCAGTTCCATGGCCTTCAGGTTGATCTCGCCGGCTTTCATGGCAACGGGAACACAGTCTTCAATGGTAAGGCCTTCTGCCAGCATAGCAGCGAGTGCCTCGTACATGAAGCCAGGAACGACCGGATCAGACTGGCCCAGGATGGCAGCGTGATCACCGTATGCAGCAATACCTTTCAGACCGTAAAGCAGGGTCTGCTTCAGAGAGCGGACGTTTTCGTCGCTGTCAAGTGTCTCAATGAATTTCAGATCAGCACCTTGCTTGGCCAGTCCTTCAACAGTGTCTGCCGGGGTATAAGTAGCTGCGGGGTGTGCAAAGTCAGTATTGCCGCCTGCAGCTGCAACTTTGGCTTTCAGAGCCTCGCGCAGTTCAACAGTCTTGTTGATCAGGACGACAAAGCGCTCCGGATCAAAATCAACATTGGTCAATGTGGAGAAGACTGCCTCCATGGTAAAGCGGTCCATGGCATCATCCACAATCCCTTTCTGACGTGCCTCGTTGGCAAACAGGGACATACCGCAGAGGGCATAGATGAGTACATCTTCAAGATCGGCAACCTCTTCGTTTTTGCCGCAGACACCAATTTTGGTACAGGCAATGCCTTTGGCAGTCTGTTCACACTGGTTACAATACATAGTGGAGCTCCTTTGTTTGATTTTTGTTGTGCGTTTGAAAGCTTTTCTTATTAGAATGGTGTTACTATAACCACAATGTTGTTAGTGTCCATTGATATATATCAAAAAAGATTTCTTTTGTCCGATATGCATGAAAAAAAGGAAATAATTGTCGGTTCCGTTCTCTTTAAGGGGTTGGAGGATGCCCAGCTGGAGCGGGTTGCTGAGATTTCACATGAAAAAAATTATAAGCGGGGGGAATCGATTTTTTTTGAAGGAGATGAAGCAACCGGTTTTTATGTGGTTGTTGAAGGCAAGGTCAAAATTTTCAAGATGTCCCCGGACGGCAGGGAGCAGATCCTGCATATTTTCGGTCCCGGTGAACCCTTTGGCGAGGTGCCGGTTTTTCACCGCCAACCCTTTCCTGCCAATGCCGTTACCATGGCACAGTCTACTCTTCTTTTCTTCCCGCGCCGGGAGTTTGTCGATCTGGTGGCCAGTACTCCGTCTCTGGCCCTGTCCATGCTGGCTATGCTCTCGCTAAGACTGAGACGGTTTGCCTCCCAGGTGGAAAGCCTTTCTTTAAAAGAGGTGCCCGGTCGTCTGGCTGCCCATCTGGTATATCTGGCGGAAGAGCAGGGCAGAACAGACCGGGTTGTGCTCGATATTCCCAAAGGACAGTTAGCCAGCCTGCTCGGTACCAGTCCTGAAACGCTGTCCAGGATTTTTGCCAGGATGAGTGAGGAGGGGTTAATCCGGGTACACGGGAAAGAAATCGAGTTGCTTGACTATGAGGAACTGCTGGAGAGATAGCAGGAGGACGGTTATAAGCTGAAAGTTCCGATCATTTTTTAAACGAAAAAACCGTTGTCATCCCTGCCGGGGATAACAACGGTTTTTTCGTTTTATGTTACTCTATGTGGGGCATAACCACGATTCTACAGTGTGTGGGAATACTACACCTACCGGATAACTTTTTGTCGCTCTTTGCCGTCCTGCGTCATTGCCAGCTTCAGATGATCGTTGACCAGATATTTACCTTTTTCGGCGGTAATCACAGGCACCTGGTGGCTCATCTCAAAGGCATTATAGCCTTGCTGCAGGTTTTTCCAGAAACCGATCCAGGGGGAACTGTTGAATTTAAGCATGTTGCGAGACGTCATCCGAAAGGGAAAGATGTGCAGGCTAAAACTTTGTTGACCCCGTACAAGGGCTGAGTGGGCAAGCAGGTAAAGCTCTTCCATTTGGTTGTTACTCATGGCAAAGCAGCCACGGGATGAACAGCCGCCATGAACCATAATTAAACTGCCGGTCCGTTTCCTGGCCTTATCAAAGGCATTAGGGTAGCCAATATTAAAGGAAAGATGATACAGGCTGTTGGGGTTCATCTGTTCGGCG
>JAYEKB010000203.1:0-13238 GCA_034660835.1 Thermodesulfobacteriota bacterium | reverse complement strand
AGTTGATCCCCCTGGTACTGAACAACGCTTTACAGGGAAAAGAGCTGCCTGTGTACGGTGACGGCGGCAACGTACGAGACTGGCTGTACGTACGGGATCATTGCGAGGCGATTGTCCGGGTGGTAGAGCAGGGGAGCATCGGCGGGGCCTATAATATCGGCGGTCATAATGAGAAAAAAAATCTGCAGGTGGTGGAACTGCTCTGCGATATGCTTGATGAAAAGGTTGGGATGCTGGATTCCGGAGAACCAAGGAGGTCACTCATCACCTTTGTCAAAGACCGACTCGGTCACGACCGCCGCTATGCCATTGATGCCGGCAAGATTGCCGATGAACTGGGCTGGACCCCGAAGCTAACCTTTGAGCAGGGAATCGACAAGACCGTTGACTGGTACCTCGATAACCATGCCTGGATGGAGTCGGTGATGGATGGCTCATATCAGCAATATTATGAGAAAATGTACGGAAAATAAGTTGTCGATGCAGTTCTCTGCAACACTTGCCTGCATTGTACTTTTTTATCCGCCCCAGGCGGCAGACTTTGAGCTTGCCCCTAATCCCTAACCCCTGATCCCTGTCCCTATCCTTATGAAAGTACAACCAACCACAATACCCGATCTCCTGGTCATTGAACCCACGGTTTTTGGTGACGAACGAGGTTTTTTCTTTGAAAGCTTTAACCAGCAGCGCTGGCAAGAGCAGACCGGGTTGCCAACCCTTTTTGTTCAGGAAAATCATTCCCGTTCCGTGCAGAATGTACTTCGTGGTCTGCATTACCAGATACAGCAGCCTCAGGCAAAATTGGTGCGGGTGATAGTCGGTGAGGTCTTTGATGTGGCCGTGGATATCCGTCAAAGTTCACCAACCTTTGGCAGGTGGGTGGGACAGGATCTGTCTGCAGAGAATAAAAAGCAGTTCTGGGTGCCGGAAGGTTTTGCACACGGCTTTGTGGTCCTTTCCGAGGTAGCCGAGTTTTTGTACCTGACCACGGACTACTATGCTCCGGAACATGAACGGGCCATTATCTGGAATGATCCGGATATAAACATTGACTGGCCTCTGCAGGGGAAACCCAATCTGTCTGCAAAGGACCGGGAGGCTGTTCTTTTCAAAGATGCCGATCTGTTTACTTAATAAAAGGGTTCGCACATAAAAATAGGTGGGGAAAATTTCCATCTTATACGCAGATAACAAAAAAGGGGAGGCAGATACTATCTGCCTCCCCTATTTTTACCCTGTTATACAGGTTTCGTGCTGCCAGATGACTACTCCATAATCATATGAAGCTCGACCCGCCTGTTGAGGGCTCGTCCTGCACGGGTTGCGTTGTCGGCAATAGGGTTTTCCTGGCCGTAACCTTTGGGGATCAGGAGATTTTCCTGCACACCCTGATCGATCAGGAAGGTACGGACAGCTTTTGCACGTTGTTCGGAAATCTGCTGATTTCGCTCTGGGGCGCCAACGCTGTCCGTAAACCCGGCAACCTCAAACCGTTGATCAGCTGAGGATTGCCGTATAATTGCTGCTGTTGTCATCAGGCTTTGTTGCGCCGACTCAGTAAGATTGGCTGTGCCGAATTCAAAGGTAACACCCTTTAGAAGAATGTGTTTGTTGTCTTCACAGCCCATTGTATTGACTGTGACCCCTTCTGGTGTATCAGAACAGAGATCAAGTCGATCAAAAATCCCGTCTTTATCTGAATCCTGTTCACAGCCCCTGTTGTCAACCACTCCCCCTTCGATTGTATCAGCGCAGGCATCATCGGCATCTGAAACCCCGTCCTTGTCACTGTCCATAGTCTTTTTGAGGAGCTGATCACGTTCCGCCTTGAGGGCATCAATCTCGGCCTGGAGTTGGGATACCTTTAGTTCGAGTTCAGTTATAGCATTCCTGCTGGATTCCAATTCACTGGTCAAGGCTGTTTTATTATCCTTCAACCCGGCTACTGAGGCTGCAACTGTGGTCAGTTCCTCAATCTTTGAGGTTGCCTGGTCAAGAGCGGATGATTTTTCATCAAGTGTTGTTTTGAGTTGTGCAAGTTCCTGTTGCTCTTGCTGGGCTGCCGTTAAGGCTTCCTGTGTCCCGGCAAGAACGGTTTCCTTTTCAGCAAGCTGGTTTTTTAGGTTATTAACTGCATCTTCAAAGGTTGTGAGCTTGGAGGTGGTTTCTTCATGGGCCATCAGCGCCTGCTGGGTAACGGTTTCTTTTTCCTTAAGTGCTGTAGTCACCGCAGTGAGTTCAGCCAGTTGTTCCTGCTGTTGTGTCTGAACACCCGCAAGCTCTGTTTCCAATGCTGAAATTTTCTCTCTGGCAGCTACCAGTTCTTCGCTACCGGTCTGCAATTCAGCAATTTTTGCCTCCAGCACAGGGACATTTTCCTGAGTTGCTGTCAGCTGTTCAGCCTGGGCCCGGCTTTCGGCAAGCTCTGTTTCCAGTGTCGTGATTTTTTCATTAGCAGCAACAAGTTCTTCAACACCAGTCTGCAGTTCAGTAATTTTTGCCTCCAACTCAGGGATTTTTTCCTGAGCTGCTGTCAGTTGTTCAGCCTGGGATTGGCTGTCGGCAAGCTCTGTTTCCAGTGTTGTTATTTTTTCATTAGCAGCTGCAAGTTCTTCACCACCAGTTTGCAGTTCAGCAATTTTTGCCTCCAACTCAGGGATTTTTTCCTGAGCTGCTGTCAGCTCTTCAGCCTGGGCTTGGATGTCGGCTATCTGAGTTTCCAGAGCAGTGATTTTTTCATTAGCAGCTACAAGTTCTTCAACACCAGTCTGCAGTTCAGCAATTTGTGCCTTCAGCGTAGTGATCTTTTCCTGGGCTGCGGTAAGTTCTTCAGCCTGGGTATGGGCTTCGGTAATCTGTGCTTCCAGTGCCAAGATCTTTTCCCTGGTGGCTGCCAGTTCCTCTTCCCTGGGCTGAACAGCAGCTGCCTGAGTCTCCAGTAAGGTAATTTTTTCCTGAGCAGTAACAAATGAATCTTCTTTGGCTTGAAACTCAGCAATCTTCGTTTCAAGTTCCGTAGCAGTATTCCGGGCCACTAAAAGGGTAGCGGCAGTTTCCTGGGCAGTAGTCTGAGCTGCTGTCAGGGCTTCTGTGTTTTCCTGCAGGGCAGCTTGTGCTTCCTGGAGTTGCCTGGCAATCGCAGATCCTTCTTCTTTGGCAGTTTCAAGTTCAGCTGTAAGAGTTTCTTTTTCTGCGGTCACAGTGGCCAGCTGTTTAGTTAATTCTTCAGTCCGGCTGATTGTTTCTGAAATTCGTGTTTTCAGATCTTCAACTTCAGCCCGGGCTGCAGTAAGTTCTTCACCCTTGGTGGTCAGGCTCAGCTCTTTCTTCTGTGCAACAGTAAGCAAATTTTTTGTGTTCTCTAAAGCAGTCTTGCTCTCAGCAAGTTCACTCTCAAGAGCGGTAACCTTGTCAGTCGCTCCGGTAAGTTCTTCCGTGAGTTTTTTAGTCTCGTTATCACGCACAGTAGTGGATTCAGTCAGGCTTGCCACCTGGCGGACATATTCCTGACCATTTGCAACCGCCCCTTCAAGCTCCTGTTGTGCCGTCTGCAGTTGTGTTTGCAAGGTTTCAATATGGGTTTGTTGAGCCTCAATTTGCGCTTGCTGCTCTTCAATTGATGCATGAGCCTCGGTCAGCCTATCAGCTTGTTCTTTAGCTGTTATCAGCTCAATTGAGAATCGCTCAATCTCTGCCCGCCTTTCTTCCAGCTGCTTTTCAAGCGTAGCAATTGTCTGCTCAGATGGTACCAGCATCCGGTCTTTTTCCTGGCCGTAAAGAAGCAGAGCATCAGCTTTCATGTCTGATTTTTTTAAAGCGTGTTTCAAAATGGCGAGCTGGGATGTCGACTCGGTCGATCGGGCCTGCAGGTTACCTATCCTGGTTAGTTGTTCCTGCAGTCGCGCCTGGTTTTCATCAAAAAGGCCGGTAACTTGATTTGCCCGTTTCTCTGCAGCTATTCTATTCTGTTCAGCCTTTTCAACAGCAATCTTTAGCGATCCAATGGTCTCCTGGGCTGTAGACAGGTTTGCTTCGGACTGTTCAAGTCGCATGACAAGTTTTAAAATACGATCATTTGCAGTGCGTAACCCCTCACCCTGTGATTCAATGTTGATGCGCATTTCTTCAAGCTGTTTGACCGTGGCCTGAGATTTACTCAGTTCATTGGTTAGGTCCTGATTAGACTTTTTCAACCCGGCAGCAGCAGCCTCGGAATGAGCAAGTTTCTCCTGCATTTTCTGAAAATCATTTGCAATGACCTCTCTTCCCTGGAGCAACTTGTTCAATTGCAACTCACGGTCTGCCAGCTCTTGACGCATCTGCTTAAGATGTTTCTGTTGGGCAGATATGGTAACTTGCTGTTGACCCTGGCTACGGAGTTCTTTGCGCAGCCTGGTTTCTTTCTTCACGGCAGCAGCAATTTCCTGCTTGTCGGTGGCAATGTGCTGCTGCACTTGGGCAGCCTCACTCTGCTCGTGACTCACGAGCGCTTGTTGTTCGGGCAGGGGATTGTTCTTTTTAATACTGCTGTAATAGCCGGCAAGGGCAATATAGGCCAAAATACCAACTGAAATAAGGACAATTGTGCGTGGTGTGAATTTCATATTCATGTTGCGCCTGTTGGTTTTCGTTTATTAAAAAAAACTACATTGGTTTCAGGATAATGGTGGACAGGGGCGGCAGAGTAAGGGACAGAGTGTTGTCCATGCCGTGTGTCGGCTCTGGAATACTCTTTATCTCTCCATTACTAACATTGCTTCCCCAGTATACTTCAAGATCACTGTTGATGAGTTCCTGGTAACTGCCGCCAAATGGCACCCCGACTCGATAATTTTCACGTATAAGAGGTGTAAAATTACAGATTATAACGAGGAAGTCATCAGGATTTTTGGCCCTGCGGATAAATGAAAGCACAGAGTTGTCAGAATCATTGGCATTGATCCAGGAAAAACCACTCCAGTCAAAGTCGTTTTCATGCAGGGCGGGTTCACTCCTGTACACCAGGTTCAAGTCACGGACAAAGCGTTGCAACCCCTTATGATTATCAGCGCCAAGGGCCTCCCATTCAAGATTTTTGTCATGGTTCCATTCCTGCCACTGTCCGAAATCGCAGCCCATAAACAATAATTTTTTACCTGAATAACTCCACATAAAACCGAGGTAGGAACGCAAATTGGCAAATTTCTGCCACTCATCGCCAGCCATTTTATTGAGCAGTGAACCTTTGCCGTGTACTACTTCGTCATGGGAAATGGGCAGGATAAAGTTTTCATGAAAGGCGTACAGCATGCCGAATGTCATCTCGTTGTGATGAAAACGACGGTGTATCGGATCTTTGGTCATGTAGCTGAGAGTGTCATGCATCCAGCCCATGTTCCATTTCAGGCTGAAACCAAGACCCCCAAGATAGGAAGGGCGGGAGACCATGGGCCAGGAAGTTGATTCCTCGGCAATGGTAAGGATGCCGGGAAAAATACCGTGTACAACCTCATTTGCCTTGCGAAGGAAGCTGATGGCGTCGAGGTTCTCCCGGCCGCCGAACCTGTTGGGTAACCATTGCCCTTCTTCCCGTGAGTAATCCAGGTAGAGCATGGAGGCGACCGCATCAACCCGCAATCCGTCAATGTGGTACTTGTCAAGCCAGAACAGGGCGTTGGAGATTAAAAAAGAGCGAACCTCGTTACGGCCGTAGTTGAAGATCATGGTACCCCAGTCCTGGTGTTCACCCTGGCGGGGGTCTTCATGGGCATAAAGATGGGTACCGTCAAAATAGTTGAGGCCGGATCCGTCTTTAGGAAAATGGGCCGGCACCCAGTCCAGGATGACGCCTATTCCCTGCTGGTGACACTGATCAATAAAGTACATGAAGTCATGCGGCGTGCCGAATCGGCTGGTGGGTGCGAAAAAGCCCAGCACCTGGTATCCCCAGGAGCCGTCAAAGGGGTATTCGGCTATGGGCATCAGTTCGATATGCGTATAGCCCATGTCCAGTATGTACGGGATCAGGGTGTCGGCAAGCTCCCGGTAACTGAGATAACGGCTGCCCCATTTTTCATCGGGCAGTTTACGCCAGGATCCGAGGTGAACTTCGTAGATAGAGATCGGGCTTTCCAGTGACTGGTGTTGAGCACGTTGCTGTATCCACTCGCTATCCTGCCAGCTGTATGAGTCCAGGTCGATGGTGACTGAGGCAGTATTGGGCCGCAGTTCCATGGCAAAGCCGTAAGGATCGGATTTGTCAAACGTTTCACCGCTTTGGCTGGTTATCAGGTACTTGTAAACAGTGTACTCTTCGAGATCAGGTATAAACAGGGTCCAGATGCCGGAGTCACTGGGGTTCATGGGATGCAGTTGATCATCCCACTGGTTAAATTCACCAACAATATTGACTTGGCGGGCATTGGGCGCCCAGACAGAAAAAACAATTCCGTCCTGACCAGCAAAGGTGACAAGGTGGGCACCTAATTTTTCATAGGAACGCTCGTGGGTACCCTCGCCGATCAGGTATTTATCAAAGTTAGTGAGCCAGCTTTCAGGGACGGCTTGGCCGGGGACAGGAGTAGTTTTCATCTAACTGTTGCACCTTGGTAAAATCAGCATGGCCGGACCGGATTGCGGGCCACAGCCACAACAAACGATGAAAATTGATAGGAATGGACGGGTTCATTCCGCACGATTTTCAGGTAAACATGAAAGAAAAGAATTTTCATACTGTAGCGTAGACAGAAGAAATTGTCATGTTCTTTTCTCCTCTCACAGTCCTTACCTTGCAGGGAATTTTAACGGCAGAGGGTGAGGATTTCTTCGATGATTTGCTTTGAGTATTCATTTAAGCGCCAGAACCGGGCAAGCGCAAGTGCATTTTCAGCAATTTGCGGGATATCCGTAACCGGTATGTCAAGTTCTTCCAGCGAAACCGGACCTTCGATTTTACTGAACCAGTTTTTAAGGATAATGATGGTTCGTTCTGCAATCTGGACATCAGAATAGGGCTGCAGGTCACTGGGTGGGAAAATTTTTCGACCAAGCTTGGCGATACGCGCTTCATCGTGGTTGCGGTACCAGCTCAACCAACCCGGTATGACCACGGAAAGACCGGCACCATGGGGTACGTTGTAAAGGGCGCTCAAAGAATGCTCGATCATGTGCATGGGAAATCCAACCCGGCCGAGTCCGGCTCCAGTTAAACCGTTTAAGGCAAGAGTGGCTGTCCACATCAGGTTGGCTCGTCCTCCATAATCGCAGGGATCTTGCAGGCAGCGCTCGCAGGAATTCATAGAGTTTTCAATCAACCCTTCCATGAACCGGTCTTGAACAGGAGTATCCGGATCCTCGGTGGTCATGTAAAATTCCAGGACATGGGCAATGGCATCAATTGCGCCGTATGCTGTGTAATCGGGCGGGACAGTAAAGGTTACTTCAGGATCAAGGATGGATGTTTTTGGGTGCAGAAACCGGTGGCCGAAACCAAATTTTTCTTTTGTCTTGTCGTTGGTTATTACCATGCCGGAATTCATCTCCGATCCGCTCGCAGCAAGGGTGAGCACAGTCGTCACCGGCAGGGCGTTCTTGATGGATTTTTTGCCGCTGAAGAATTTCCAGACATCATGGTCTACAACACTGCCGGCGGAAATGGCCTTGGCAGAGTCGATCACGGATCCACCGCCCACGGCGACAATTACGTCCAGGTTATGTTCTTTGACCTTGGAAATACCCTCACGGACATGACTGAGCAGTGGGTTTGACTGCACACCGCTGTGTTCAACTATATCAATTCCAGCCTCGGCAAGGGAAGCTGTAACCTGATCATAGAGCCCTGTTTTGTGGACACTGTTCTGTCCGTAAATCAGGAGCCCTCTGCGGCCCAGGGCAGCGGTTTCAGAGCCAATGGTCGGTACAGTGTTCCGACCAAAAATAATTTTTGTCGGGTTATGGAAAACAAAGTTTTGCATAAAAACTCAGATTATTAATACGTATCGGTTTCTCATTTGAGAATATTATTTAAACCCTGAAGAAGAATCTGCCATAAGGACCTTAATTGAGCAAGTGTTTTTGTCGTCTTTTTTCCTGGAGATGATCAAAAAAACGGTAAGAAAGAAAGTAGGTGGCAATACCAAGGGGTACAGCAAGAATAATTCCGCCTGTAAGCATGACCAGGAGTGCATCAACACTCAGGTGACTCAGTATCTTAACACCTTCCATAAAATCGGCTTCCTTGACCATGGCCAGCACCTGCTGCAGCCGTTCCCAGGTAAGCCTGTTCGGCAGTATCATATCACCTATTTTCCAGGAAAGGTAATACTGAGCGGCAAAAGTGAGTGGATTGCTGACCACTGTGCCTGCTATAAGGGCGGCAATGGTGCTTACCCTCAGCAACAGGGTAATCGGTATGATGGTGACGGTATGCAGAGGCAGGGTCGGGGTAACGGCAATGGCTGCCCCCACGGCTGCCCCCAGGGCCAGAGAGTGGGGACTACCCCGCAAACGAATAAAACGAAGATAATAGTAGCGGATCGTACGCCGCAGATTTAATTTCAAGGCTGAACTCCGTTGATGTCACACCCCCGGCCTACCGGGGACGACCACAATTTTGGAGAGGTCATCGTTTTTTTATTGATTATCTGTACGCTCAGAAATGGCGCGTGAAAGTCGAACAAAATCTTCAAGCTCAAGTCGTTCGGCACGGATCAAAGGGGCAAGTCCTATTGCTGCAATACATTCGGCAAGGTTTTGTTTATCCAGCAGGCCGGTAGCTGACAGGGCATTTAAAAGTGTTTTACGACGTTGGCCAAAGGCTCCGTTAACAACCTTCTTGAGTAACCGGTAGTCAATCGGGCCGATTTTCTGCATTCTTTCCGGCAACGGCTGAAAAGAGAGACGAACTATTGCAGAATCCACCCTGGGCCTTGGGTGAAACTCTTCCGGTTTGACCTGTATCAGCATTTTTACTTCAGCGCAGGATGCCATCAGCACGGTTGGAACACCATACTCCTTTGTGCCTGGTTTTGCCAACAGGCGCAAGGCAACTTCTTTCTGCAGCATGACAACAGCAAAGTCTATAAGATCATGGTGTTTGATGAGTTTAAACAGAAAAGGGGAGGAGATTGAGTAGGGCAGGTTGGCTAAGATTTTCAGTCGGCCGCCAATAGTATCAGCAAGTTCCTGGAAATCAGCCTTGAGTACATCCTGGTGTATGAGCTGAACATTTTTCGGCAGACTATTCTGTTCCTCATGTAGACGGATGATACCTGAGTCCGCTTCCAGACCGATTACCTGTGCTGCTGCGGCTGCCAGGGGAGTGGTCAAGGCACCAAGTCCAACTCCGATTTCAAGCACAGTGTCTTTATTCGTTATACCTGCAAGTTCAACAATTCGTTCTGCAGTGTGCCTGTGGACGAGGAAGTTCTGGCCAAGCTTTTTTGCAGGTGCAAGCCCCTGTTTTTTAAGGATGGTTTTTGTATTCTGATACACCATACGGGATTTTTACCTGAGTTTATGTTTTTCCGCCCGTTTTCTTCGCAGTGCCCGGAACAACTGGAGTGAGACAAAGTAGCTGACCACACCCAGGGGTAACCCGATGAGAGCTCCACCGGTTAGAAGAACGAAGATGGTCTTAATTCCTAAGTGACTGAAAGTAACAATGCCGTCGAAAAACCCCTCGTTTTGAATAGTCAACAGCACATCATGCAGCTGCTCCCATGAGATTCTGCCGGGCAGGATTAAGTTGCCCAACTTCCAGGTAATATAGTATTGGGGTAAAAAGGTCAGTGGATTGCTGACCATGATTGAGGCAATGAGTGCGGCAATGGTGCTTACCTGCAGTGCTGCGCTTAAGGGGATAAGGAGCAACGTCTGGATTGGAACCAGGGGCAGAACGCCCATGAAAACACCAAAACCGATACCCCTGGCCAGATAGTAGGGATCACCCCGCAGACGTTTGATACGCAGGAGGTAATACTTGGGCAGGCGCGAAAGGCTTCGGATCATAGTCGATTAAGAGGCGAACGGGAAAAGGCATCTGCATCCGGCCCTACAGTTACACCATCAGCAAACTGGAAAAAACCGGCCAGACCGATCATGGCTGCGTTATCCGTGCAAAAAACAGGGGAGGGAATAAAACTGTCCAATCCTTCCTCTCTGCAGCGATCAGCCAGTTGCTTGCGTAGTGTGCTGTTTGCTGCAACCCCGCCACCGATAACCACTTTTATATGGTCTGCTTTTTTTGCAGCAGTAATCGTTTTTTCTACCAGTACATCCACCACGGCCTGTTCAAAGGAGGCGCAGATGTCTTCAACCGGCACTGCTTCACCTTTTTGGCGACAGCGGTTAACATAGTTGACCACGGATGTCTTAAGGCCGCTGAAACTGAAGTCAAGGCTGTCGTCACCCATCCAGGCACGGGGAAAGGCTATTGCCTCCGGGTTGCCCTGTTCGGCCAGTCTACTGACCACCGGTCCGCCGGGATAGCCGAGATCCAGCAGTTTAGCCACCTTGTCAAATGCTTCTCCAGCGGCATCATCCCGGGTGCGGCCCTGCAGAGAAAATTGGGTTGTACTGTTCACTGTGAAAATAGAGGTGTTGCCGCCCGAGACCACAAGAGCTGTATAGGGATAGTCCGGCTGGTTTTCTTCAAGCCCGATGGCCAGCAGGTGCCCTGCCATATGATCCACACCTATACAGGGAATATTATAGACAAGAGCAACAGCCTTGGCAAAGGTAAAACCTACCAGTAGAGATCCAACGAGTCCGGGGCCCTGGGTGGCTGCTATCAGGTCAATATCTTCAAGCGTCACATCTGCCGTAGTCAGAGCCTCGTCCACCACCGGCCAGATGGCCTCGATATGACAGCGGGAGGCAAGCTCCGGTACAATGCCGCCGTATTGTGCATGAACGTCATACTGGCTGCTGATCACATTGGACAGAACACGCCGGCTATCTTCCAGCACAGCCGCAGCAGTGTCGTCGCAGGAACTTTCAATGGCAAGTATAAGCATAATTTTTTGACTGTATTGCAATCAGCAGAACATAGTGTTATTTGTGGCCTCTTGGTATATATAGTATCCGGTCACCAGTGTCGATAGTATGCTGGTTTATACGTCAAAAAAATCAATAAGGTCAACCCCAAACCCATGCCTGATACAAATAACGACCCTTCTCTTAACAATAACGGTCTGGTCGACATGTTTTCCCGGACCATTTCGTATTTACGGCTTTCCCTTACCGACCGTTGCAACCTGAAATGTATCTATTGTGTCACTGAAGATGAGAAGTCCGGCAGCCTGACCAAGCTTGGCCATGATGAACTGCTCAGCTACGAAGAGTTGCTGCGGGTGGTGCGGGTGGCGGTTGCCATGGGTATCTCCAAACTACGCCTCACCGGCGGTGAGCCTTTGGTGCGCAATAAGATCATGCGCTTTATTGATCAACTTGCTGAAATAGAAAATTTAAATGATATCAGGATAACCACCAATGGGGTGTTGCTGGAAAAATATGCAGAAGGTCTGATTGCTGCCGGAGTTAATAAAATCAATATAAGTCTGGACACGTTAAAACCCGAGCGTTTTGCACGTATCACCGGTGTTGACTGTTTCGATCAGGTCTGGCAGGGAATCGAGAAGGCACAGGCAGTGGGTTTTTCGCCGGTCAAACTGAACATGGTGGTCATGCGCGGCATTAATGACGATGAGCTGCCGGCCTTTGCCAAAATGTCCAGGGAAACGGAGTTGCAGATCCGATTTATCGAGTTCATGCCCATTGGTGCCTCTTCGAGTTGGGACAAAAGCACTTACATGTCATCAGATGAGATCAAGGAGCGCATCAGTGCTGAAGGTGAGTTGATCCCGGTATCCGGCGGCAGGGCGGATGGTCCGGCAAGTGTGTTCAGGCTTGGCCAGGACGCGAAAGGTAAACTGGGCTTTATCAGTCCCATCAGCCACCATTTTTGTGACCGCTGTAACCGGTTGCGCCTGACCTCGGAAGGTATGCTCAGATCCTGCCTGCTGCACGACGAGGAGACCGATCTTCGCTCCGTACTTCGCCGGGGCGGCAGTGATGATGAAATCCGGGAAACTCTGCTCACTGCCATCCGTAACAAACCCAAAGGTCACCTGATGGAAGAACGACTGAAAGAACACGGCAGCGACTGTCATGGCCGCATGTCCCGTATTGGCGGCTGAAAGACTACTGGGTGCTTGAAATTAAAACAGGACACAACCAGTCCAACTGTGTCAGAAATATAGAATAAAGGAATTGCAATAAGTTGGCAAGGCTAAGGTGCAGACATCCGGGATCATTTGCACCCATCTTTTTTGAGATCTTCACAGAAAAATTCAGATTCATCATCCCAGATCTAAATTTTTTGGTAGGCAAACGTCTGGTTAAGAGATGTAGAGAACATCTCAAGTCTGAACACAATAATCCACGTACCACACTGTTCCCTTGGCTGATCAATACTTCTACTTCACGCATCTTCCTGACAATCTGTTCCGGTGAGTATATTTTCCTACCCATAACCTTTCTTCTTTGTGTAAATTTGATGGAAATCTAACACAAAAATTGGATCAGTTCTTGAGGGAGGGGCAAGCTGTATCGCAGTGCTGTGGCAGGATGGCTGGCTTGTTGTAGGTTTGATATTGCTTTCCGGGCAGGCTTGTGATTAGTTCATAAGAGAGGGTGTATAAAATGAAATCAGCAAGGGGGACGATATGGTCAAAAAGAAGCATGTAGATATAGGAGAGTCGTTGTTCGATAAAAATTTGTTTTCCCTGCCCCGAGAGCAAACAGCTGAAAAGAAGCTCAAGGCCGAAAAGAAAGCCTCTTATATGAAGAAAGAAAAGAGGGAGCGCAAGGCCAAGCGTAAAGCTGAAATTCAGGATCAAGAGAATGCAAGGAAAGAAGCTGGTCTGATAGCCATAAAGATGGTCAAAGTTGCTCGTCAGGCTGTTAAAGAATTTAAAAAAATGCCGTCGAGTCAATCAAAAGGATTTATTGATTTCAGCGATGAAATTTTAGCTCTCAAAACAGAAGTCCTTAAATTAGAAAAGGACGTGGCGACAGTCTGGGGCATTAAATAACAAGAAAGGCTTCCCGGATCTGGTTATTGCTTTTTCTTAGTTAACCCGCATATTTCATGAACACTTTGCTCATTTTAAGGTAACCTCTGTAAATCATATGATAAAATTGCGCATTATTCCCTACTTTAAATTTGCAAAGTGTTCACCGAAGGCAAGCCGATGCGA
>JAYEKB010000202.1:0-3226 GCA_034660835.1 Thermodesulfobacteriota bacterium | reverse complement strand
GAGAATTCCGACTGCCAGGCAATCTATAACGTAAAATCCAATCCCCCAAAAACAGAAGGAATCTGCGACAAGTGCGGTTCCAAAATTGTCCAGCGCGAAGATGAGACTGAAGAGGCAATCAGCCATCGCCTTGCCACCTATAATGAAAAGACTGCACCCCTGATCGGTTTTTATGAAAAGGAAGGTTTGCTGCTCTCTGTTGAGGCGGTTTCCAGTGATGCGGTAATTGAGGCGGTAAAGAAGCTGAAATTGTAAGATTTATCAGGTAGCAGATGGAAGTGTAGGAGCCCAGTCCTCTGGGCGATGAGGTGTAAACAATGTTTCTGCCAATCGCCCAGAGGACTGGGCTCCTACTCCTGCATGCTTTCTGGTGGTATGCACCCGTTGAAAGATAGGAGACCATACTATGAGTAATGCCGTAACCAGCACCAACTTAACAGAACTGAACCTGCTACACCGCGGTAAGGTTCGTGATATGTACGAGATTCCCGGCCATGAGGATAAACTGCTCATGATCGCAACCGACAGGATTTCTGCTTATGACGTAGTAATGGACGACCCCATTGTCGGCAAGGGTAAGGTCCTGACGCAGATCTCTCTGTTCTGGTTTGATCTGCTCTCTGACATCGTGCCCAACCACCTGATTACCGCTGATGTTGATCAGTATCCAGAGATTTGTCACCAGTACCGTGATCAGCTTGAAGACCGCTCCATGCTGGTGCGCCGCACCAAAGTAATGCCTATTGAGTGCATTGTCCGCGGCTACCTGTCCGGATCCTTCTGGTCGGCCTATCAAAAAAACACCACTGTCTGCGGTTTTGAACTGCCGACCGGGATGCGCGAGTCGGACAAGTTCCCGGTGCCGCTTTTTACCCCATCCACCAAGGCGGAGCAGGGCATGCATGATGAAAACATTTCAATGGTCAGGATGAAAGAACTCATTGGCAAAGAGATTTCAGCGAAGATGGAGGATATAAGCATCAGCCTCTATTCAAAGGCTTCGGAGTTTGCCCGCAGTAAAGGGATCATTATTGCCGATACTAAATTTGAGCTTGGCATGGTGGCGGGTGAACTGATCCTCATTGACGAAGTTCTGACTCCGGATTCATCTCGTTTCTGGCCTCTGGATGAATACGCACCCGGTAAGGGCCAGCCCAGCTTTGATAAACAGTTTTTGCGTGATTACCTGTCAGCACTCGATTGGAACAAGCAGCCTCCGCCACCAACATTGCCACAGGAAATCCTGGATAAGACCAGGGCCCGTTATGAAGAGGCACAGCATAAATTGACGAGTTGAGGAAAAGAGAATATCCAATATCGAACAAGGAATTATGAATGTCGAAGGAAAGGACATTTGACCTTGAAGAACGGTTGATCGATTTTGCCGTTCGAGTTATTCGGACGGCAGATTCGTTGCCGAAATCAAAAATTGGGAATCATATTGCTGGTCAGCTTCTCCGGAGTGGTACTTCACCTGCGCCGAATTATGGTGAGGCGCAGAGTGCAGAATCACGAGCTGATTTTATTCATAAGTTGAAAATTGCGCTGAAGGAATTACGCGAAACAAGAACATGGTTGCTTATTATTGTGAAAGCCGGCTTGATACAACCAGAGTCAAAACTTGATGTGTTGTTGAATGAGGCTGATCAGTTGATTTCTATTTTTGTGACCAGTATTGCTACTGCCCAGAAAAATAAGAATAAAACTTCGTAATTCGAGATTCCTTGTTCGATATTCGATATTCGTTTTTTTAGTTCCTTTTACTCACCACCATAACCTTCTCCCCATTACACTCCACAACGTCTCCGGCAACGGTCTTCCTCCGTTTTCTCGTTTCTACCTCTCCGTTGACTTGCACCATTCCCTCACTGATCATGTACTTGGCCTCGCCTCCGCTGGCTGCCATATTTTCACGCTTCAGGATTTTGTATAATTCAATATAAGCGTCGCGGATACTTGTTGTCGCAATTTCATCATTCATCTCTATAACTCCTCTGCATAGGAAAAAAGAGCAGGCAGGCCGCCGGTGTGCCAGAATAGAACCCTGTCCTTACTGCTGAACTCACCTTGCTCTATCATAGTAATCAGTCCACCCATGGCACGACCGGTATACACCGGGTCCAGGAGAACTCCTTCTGTTTCAGCAGTCAAACGAATGGCCTTGCGCTCAAGATCTCCCACAACCCCATAGCCATCGCCGAGAAATTCTTCACGAACCACAACATCAGACAGCTGAAATCCAGTATCCAGCTCCAACCGTTCTGCAGTCATATTTGCCAATTTCAATACATGCTCAGCAAAGGGGCCTTCCCCGGCCTCTCCCTTGTCAATACCAATGCCAATCAGTTCAAACTGGTGGTCAAAGATTCTCTTACCCACAATCAGCCCGGCCTGAGTCCCTCCGGAACTGGATGCAAACACCACGTGACTTATCGTCGTGTGGTGCAGCTCAAGCTGCTTATCTAATTCAGATACCGCTTCCACAAAACCGACGGCACCGGTTGTACTTGATCCGCCATAGGGGATTACATACGGTTTACGTCCCGTATCTTCAAGCTGTTCAACAATCCCGGGAATTTTTTCACCCTTACGAAATTCACCGGTCCAGTGAATCCGGGCACCCAACAGATCATCCAACAACAGATTGCCATCCAGAACGTCGGGCTCCTTTCCACCCAGAACCAGGTGACACTCCAAACTACAGGAAGCCGCCGCCGCAGCTGTCTGGCGGCAGTGGTTGGATTGAGCCGCACCACCAGTAATGATCGTGTCACAGCCATGGGACAGAGCTTCACCTAGTAAAAACTCCAGTTTGCGTACCTTGTTACCCCCGGAGGCAAGTCCGGTCTGGTCGTCACGCTTCATCAGGATACGCGGTCCACCCAGTCGATTAGAAAGCTGATCAAGCGTTACCAGCGGGGTAGGGAAGAACCCCAGCCGTTTTCTCGGTAATGATCTGTATTCTCGAGACATTGTATCCTCCCTTCCTGGTTTTTTGGGCCTTGGTAAAATGAATGGCAGGGAAACAAAATTTTGAGTAGCTGGTACCCAAGTTGAACCCGACTATCCCGTATATTTCACAAGTCGAGGTGGCTGCAGATGCGCTGAGCAACTGAGCAAGCAGGTAAGCGAAGACTCCGATAGTTACCTATGCTTGCTCAGGTAGCGACAAAGCAGGTGCGGCTGCATCGGCTTGCCTTTGGTGAACACTTTGCAATTTTTCAAA
>JAYEKB010000201.1:0-3238 GCA_034660835.1 Thermodesulfobacteriota bacterium | reverse complement strand
CTACATGCAGGTGAATGGTATCAAGTGCGACCAGGCGCAGAATATTCTCCCCTGTCCGCTCAACATCCATCCGCCGGTTCACGGCTGCCAGGGTTTGTGCATTGCAACTCTGGATACCGATTTCAAACTGGAACATATCACAGTCCACAGTGGCAAGGAGATCAAACATATCATCAGTAAACCGATCCGGGGCGATCTCAAAATGAAATTTGACAGCGCCTGCTTCTTTAATCAGAAACTGCCAGATGGCAAGAGTCCGGACAGGATCATCATTAAAAGTGCGGTCAACAAATTTGATGATCATCGGTTTTGTGGCAATAAGTTCTCTCAGTTCCTGCGTGACCGTCTCAAGAGGTTTATGGCGTACCCCTTTGGAGATGGACGAAAGACAGTAGGAACAGAAAAATGGGCAGCCCCGGGACGATTCATAGTAGATTTGCCGGTTTTTCAGGGGTCCGCTGAAGTCCTGTGGACGGTAGGGAGACGGAAAACTGCGACTCATCTCCGCCTCGTACTGCGGCAGCAGCTTTCCGGAGGCCAAATCCTGGTAAAATTGATCTTCCAGCCCTTCAATCTCACCCCGGACCACGGTACACTGAATGGGCAACCCTGTAAGGAGAGTTGCCTGGGGACCACCGAGAATTATTGGCACCTCCGGCAGCAGCTCTGCGAGATCATCAATCAATCGACGGATATAGATATGATTCCAGATATACACAGAAAAAAAGATCGCCCGGACAGGTTTTCCGGTGATACGCAGCAGGGTATCAAAATAGGGATCGTTGATGGTAAACAGGCTTAGGACAACAGGGAACTCCGGCAAATGGAGTTCCAGTTCATTTCGGACATAGAACTGAGCCAGGCAGGAATGGGAATAGCGGCAGTTAATACTGATAAGATGAAACATCAGGAAAGGTATAAGGTGTAAGGTTTAAACCTCTATCCACAGTCCTAGACTATGGGGAAAAAGCATGCGCTCGATAGTATATCACAGGAATATCAAATTACTTAACCTGTTTAGCGACGCTGTTCAATGGCAATAAAGTTGAGGGTAGTGTGAACGGTGGACAGGCGGGGTTAATGTGGTGTTCATCTGGTTTATTTTTTTATTTTTCAGAATATCAATGCGATCAAATATATAGGGTAGGAGCGGCGCCTCGCAGCGAAAACATTGTGCCATTCGCGGCGAGGCGCCGCTCCTACAACGTCATACATAAGAACTGCCACATAATTTTTTATCAATCCTGCATCTTATCAAAAGCTCGGTCCAGCTTGTACTTCCTGGAGGTAAGATATGCTTCAAGATTGCGCATCCTGGTCTCCATTTTTGAAAACCGCTGCCTGATGGTACCCATGGTGTCTGCTGGTGAACGATGTATTGACTGCCAGAACTCGGTTTCTTCCGGTTCCACCTGAATATCTTCGGGTTTATATTTGAGCAGCACCAGGGCTGCAAAGTAACCGATAATGGTGGGCAGGGTAAACATGAACAGGGAGACAACAACCAGAAAACGAACCGCGTGTCTGCTGACCCCGAAGAAATTGCCAATGCCCGCACAGACACCGCCAAGCAGGCGATGATCACGATCACGGTATAATTTTGATGGATTATATTTATATGTATTTAAACTCGCACTCACTGTTCGTTCCTCCAGTCAGGATGTTTGATATCCAGAATCGTTTCCAGCGACTTGATGCGCTTCTCCATACGGACAGAGTCTTCCCAGAGTTTTTCCAGAGCAGTCTCGTCCTCTTTTTTCAGGCCCCGCATGGACTTCATCCGGGTCAAATAATGCAGGAGAAGCCAGACCGGCAGGACCACCACCATAAAGACAATGGCAATGGCAGTCAGCATACCGAAAAGCGTGGTTGACATTTTTTACTCCTTTATCTTTTTTCTCAGTCCTGCGCCTGGACCCGCTTCTTCAACTCGGCTAATTCCTGCTCAACAGTATCTTCGCTGGCAAGGTCGGCAAACTCTTCTTTGAGCGGCCGTTCCCGGCCAAGATCATATGACTCGACCTGGCCTTCGAGTTGGTCCATTTTACGCTCAATATGCTCAAACCGACTCATGGCCTCGTGGATACGGTCATCGGAAAGCGACTGTCGGGTCTTAATCCTGGAAGAGGATGTATCATGACGCATCTGCAACGCCTTTTTGCGTTCCTTGGCCTCGGTCAATTTTGCCTGCAATCGACCGATATCTTCATTAAGCTGTTTCAGCTGGCTGTCGATCTCCAGGGACTCAATCTCCAGTTGATCAATCAACTCCTGCAAAGACGCTTTTTCCGCCAAAGCGGCTCGGGCCAGGTCTTCGCGTTCACGACGAACGGCAAGCTCGGCCTTCTCCATCCAACCTTGTGTTTCATGACGCAATCTGTCAAGGCGACGGTGCAGCGTTTTTCGGTCGGCAATGGTACGGGCCGCTGTTGTGCGTACCTCAACCAGTGTGTCCTCCATCTCCTGGATGACCAGTCGAATGATCTTTTCAGGATTTTCAGCCTTTTCCAGCATTGCGTTGATGTTGGAAGAAACAATATCGTTAAAACGTGAAAAAATACCCATGATGCAACTCCTTTGTTTCGTTTTTTAACTCTCCTGCCAGGCAGGGTGAATGATTTCGTTTGTTTGTTATATTCCACGAATTGTGCCAATTGCCGAATTGTCACAAAACATTTGATTTTATTAAATAACATTGAATCTTCGAACATAAACTCAGCTAACGATCATTGATCAAATTGACAAATATTTGGTTAATGTATATATTTAATGGTGCATTTAGCCAATAACGCTACTGCGGGCGGCTCAGTTAGACCCGGACAAAGCAAAATATCGAATATCGAACAAGGAATTTCGAACCGCTGAAGTACACAAACTTCTAAATTCGACACTCCCTGTTCGATATTCTGCTGTTCAGCTATTTTTCAGCCTCCAAAAACACGAAAACCAAAACTAAGGGCCTGTTAAGAAATAAGTGTTGCATTTAGGCGCTCTGATTTGGGTTAGATTTGTACGATTTGATTGCACAAAACCGGAGGCGTAGCATGGCTACGTTGAGGATTTTGTAATTGAAAATCGTACAAATATGACCTGAAGCAGAGATGCATAGGCGTGACACTTATTTCTTAACAGGCCCTAAGATACTTATTTATCCCTACCCCCTCACCCCTAACAACAAATGGTCACTCCAACCATCATCGGCCAATCCCCTCTCTTTCTTGAAACCCTGGACCACGTT
>JAYEKB010000200.1:0-38591 GCA_034660835.1 Thermodesulfobacteriota bacterium | reverse complement strand
ATTTGTACGGCCCTCGAAATACCAGATCAGCACTGCGGCCGCTGTGGCACCGATAAAATTGGCCACCAGATCCAGACTGGTATTCAAGTACCCGCCCACATTAGTCTCCGGCAGCAGGAGGGTAGCACCGAATTCAATTACCTCATTCATGGCACCAAAGCCCATGCCTGCTGCTACCACCAGAATCATCAGGCCCGGTGTTGGCACGGCATGACCGGTGCGGTTCAGCAGGGCGATGCGTAGCCCTTGCCAGCAAACCCAGGTTGTGATACCAAAGCCGTAGGCGTGAACAAGTTGATCGTACTTCAACCAGCCCGGAATGAGCCACAGATTGTACAGGACCGGTGCTTCCGTGTCCACCGGCCAGTGAACAGGTAGAGGGAGTAACCCTCCGGCCATGTGCACACATCCCCAGATACTAAGGCCCCAGAGAGTACCGGAGCTCAAAACTACCGTACGGTGTACCTTCCACACCAGCCCGATCAGCAGCAACATTACTGCAATATACACCAGAAATTCACGGTTACCGTTGACTAAGGCACCGACCACCGCTGCCAGGATATACAGTACGGTAAAGAATGCCACCGGCCATATAGACCGGTTCTGATCCGATTTTTCAGTAATTGGCTGATTTTTTTGCTGTTTCATTAGCAGGAAAAGAGTTAGTTCTACTTTGTCACATTAGCCGGTCGCCAATAATAGGCCTTCGGCATCCTGTTTTTGTAAGCTGCGTCAATAGCAGCCTGCCTTTTTTCGTGTCGTATTCGCCGCAACCGCCAGGACATATTCCTTGGCTGATTGAGAAAAGCGATAAGAAAAATTCAATTCCTTATTTTTCAAGGCCGCCACTCGAGAGTTATGGTTCCAAACTTCTCTCTACCTTCGGCTGCCGGTGTCTGATCAGTATCAACATTATCTGAGGTAAATACCAGATTCAGATGCACTGACCAGTTCTGCAATTCGTAATGTAGTCCGGCAATAGCCTGGGCGACAAAAGGTTCCTTGGCAACACTGTGGCTATTTCTAAAGGTGTTGCCATCCAGAAAAATATTGTGAGCAAATCCCGTCCCGCGCAGGACCAGCGAGCCGTAAAAGGATGACGATGAATCTGGTGGAGTTAAGCTGGCTCTATAGTGCATGCTCAACCCAATGGGATCAGGTATATACACAAATCCCCCCGGCATATTGTAACCAAAACGCATCTCCAGAGAAGCGCTGGCCTGGGTGAACAGATTCCCTAATCCAACATTTCCGTTTATTGCCGTATCGAATAAAAAACCTGCAGGATTACCCCGGCGCCAGATTTTTTGTTTGCGCATATAGTTGAAATTGATCACCGGCTCGGTGGAAATTTGATTATCCCATCCCTTGGGATCTCCACTATCGATAAGCTGATGAATCGTCTTCTGAGTCTGCTCCGCCAGCGATGGTGGACCAGCAACACCGGCCACGATCTCGAAGCCACGAAACTCGTTATCGTTGAATGCATACCAAGTTGCCTGCAGGGTAAGCACCCCTGCGTAGGGCACATCGTCTTTAATGAGGTCGCTACGTGAGAGATCATCCGGTGTCTGGATGACCTGGCCGATAGCAATCCCGGCCCGGTAAAACAGCCTTTCATCCGTCAGGGTTGGGATATTTTTTCCCCAGCGCCTGACAAAGCCGGGAACGTCCTGCAACGCCTCCCAGCTTCCAGCGATCGCTGAATGCTTCTGCAACGACCAGCCATTGGAGAGCTTATTATCCTTGTTGAAAAAAAAGTCGTTATCGAATTCGAATCGCCAAGTTGCCCGCTCAACACCATAGGATTCCTGTATATTGAATGATAACGGATCTTGCCCATACACCGGGTTGGCTGCAAAAATAATAAAACACACAATTGCCGAAAATTTTTTGTGTTTTTCCATGTTATACCTAATGCTAACTAGTATTAGTTACACGATAACAATGGAATCATCACTACCGTATTCATTGGCGATGTAACTGTCTGCATCGTGCTCGTTAACCCAGATGTCGCCATCCAGCACATAGCGGAAACGATGGTTGTGCCCTGATTCGAGAGCAACGGTGACTGAGAAACTACCGTCCTTGAGACGCTTCATTGGACAGGTTTCTATATTCCAGTCGTTAAAATCGCCAACCAGTGCAGCAGTTTTACAATTTTCTTCATTGGCATACTTGAAGGTAACTCGACAACTCAGGCCATTTTTGAGATGGTTTTTCTTTAACATGCAATATTTCTCCTGTTGTTATGAAATTTGTTCGACCGGCAACATGCCGAAATAATAATATTATATTTTGTTTTTTACTTTTCAAACTTACCGGGTTCGACAAATCAATGGACAAAATCACGAGCAACATTTGTCGCCGTCTTGTCGAATTATATTTCTGGGGTATGCATTTGACTCAAGTAACCACAATATCTGGTAGGTTGGGTTAAGCGGGTCATTTACTCGAATTCTGTTGGGTTTGCCTGGTTTGCGATAAACTCAATACCTGGATATTACAATAAAATAGCTAACCCAACAAATTTTGTCGATAATGATAACGGCTTAACCCAACCTACAATTCCGACCATAACAAACCACAACATATAGTATGCGCTGGAGTTAAGTGCATATCCCAATTATATTTATAGTAAATACTTAATATTATTGTGATTCATCATTTTCGTTCTTCTCACTCCTCCTGCACAACAGACAAAAAACAACATAAAAAACTATGATGGAACCAGCCAATAACAGCGACGCTGACTTCGCATTCCCCATGGTATAATAATTGAGGAAAGAGATGAGAAACGCTACAATAACAGCAAACAAGATACCTGCAGGGTGGTCACACATCTTTTTTTTCATTTTACTACCCCTTCATTTTTTTGTTATCAACTCTATACCATCAGTTGAACTGTCTCCGAAATCGCCATAATCCAACAGTGAAGATTACTCCGCCGAGCAGAGTGAGATTAAGCAGCGAGTCCCATAAAACACGTAGTCCCGCCCCTTTGAGCAGTATGCCATAACTCATTTCGATAAAGTAGTACAAGGGAGAGAGATACATAGCTTGACGCAGACCAGCCGGCATGGCTTCCGGTGGCGTCCAGGCACCGGACAGAAAAATCATGGGCATAAGAATAAGGATGGCAAGCATGGCCGCCTGTGCCAGGTTGCGGCTCATGGTGGAAATAAAAAGGCCCAGCCCGGATGTGGCGATGGCGTAGAGTCCGGTTACTGAAAAGAAAAGCAACAGGCTGCCTTTGATAGGAATATGAAACAAAGGCAAGATCACCAAAAATAGACTCACTGCTGTACCCAGCAGGATCACCATGGTCATGGAAATAATCTTTGGCAGCAGAATTTGGATAGGCGACAGGGGCGAGACCATCAGCTGTTCAATGGTTCCATATTCCTTTTCCCTTACGGCAGCGGCAGCGGGCAGCATGATGGCCAAGATAGTGATTACCACCAGCAGTTCCGAAATCGGGATAAACCATTGATCATTTTGGTTGGGATTGTACCAGATTCGATGTTGATCTACGAGCATTGGCACGTTTTCAAGACTTTTTTCACTTACCCCCATCCGTTTGAGGGCTGCATCGAAACCGTATTGACCGATGATCTGCGAGCTGTAACCGGCGGCAAGAGAGCCCAGCACGGTGTTGCTGCTATCAACCAGAACCTGTACATCCGTATGTTTACCATTGAGCAGGTCTTGCTGAAAGTTTGCGGGGATATCCAGTACGACCAGTGCCTTCCCCTGATCCAGCAACCGGATACCTTGCCGGGCATCAAAAATTTCACCACCGAGCTTGAAATAAGGTGGCCGAAAGCGGTAAATTAACTCCTGTGAGGCCTCGCTGTGGTCGGCGTCATGCACGATAACTGTGGCATTATTCAACTCCAGGCGAACATTGCCGGTCATGACAATATCAATGGTGAACAGAAAGAAGATAGCAAACATCAAGAAACCGTCGCGCCCCAATTGCAACAGTTCTTTGACAGTCATGGCCGCCAGTCTTGTCCACCACAAATACAAGCGAGTGCTTATTTCAACAAAGTAGGTGTTCATGAACGCGGCCTCTTGTGAAAGAGCAGATAGCTTAACGTCCATAACACTGCTGCATAAATGGACAGGGCCAGCACCCGATCCCAGAGCTGTTCCAGACCGATGCCCTTGAGAAAACTACCCAGGGCGATATCCGTATAATACATGGCAGGAAACAGGTGGGCCTCAATTTTCCCTTGCGGTGCCATTGATGCAATAGGCACCAGCAACCCCGAGTATAGTACCGAGGGCACAATGGTGACCACCACGGTCATCAGCATAGCTGCTATCTGGGTATTCACTATGAGTGATACTAACAATCCGATACCGGTGGTACAGATCACATAGATGACTGAGGCCGCAAAGAAAAACAACGGGTCGCCTTTGAAAGGAGCCTTGAAGAGAAAGATCACCATCAGCCAGAGGATAAGGATATTGATAATGGAAATAGCAACATACGGAGTTAATTTACCAATCAGGAACTCGCCGCGGCTGACCGTGGAGGCATAGATGTTATAAATGGAGCCGTTCTCCCTCTCCCGCACCACACCGAGAGCGGTGAGAAATGGCGGGCAGACCATCAACACAAACATTATCAGTGCAGTGGCAATCGACCAGGTACTCTTCACTTCCTGGTTATAGAGGTAGCGAAGCTGTACCCCGACCGGTTGGATCATATTACCCCCTTGTTCCAGGTTGATCCCGAGTCGCCGACTGGTGTAGCCGGCAAGCAGCTCACTGTTGAATGCCGCATTAATCGCGATGACATAGCCTTTACTTATTGAGGCACGAAAGGGAAAGACGCCATCGATCAGGGACTGGACGGCTACTGGCCGACCGCTCAGGAGGTTTTCCTGAAACTTCGGGGGAATAATAATTGCGAAACGGATATCACTGTCAGCGAGTAAAGGGTCAAGTTCCCGTGCGCTACGCACATCGCCCTGATAGTCAAAATAACGGGAATCGATGAAGCGATGCAGGTAGTCGCGGCTCATGGCGCTCCGATCCTGGTCGAGTACTGCAAACGGGAGATTTTCCACATCCAGTGAGATACCGTAGCCAAATACCAGCATCAGAGACGCAGGTACCACAAAGGCCAGGGCCAGGAACAGACGGTCGCGCAAAATTTCACGCCACTCTTTATACATGATTGCGTGTATACGTATCAGTTTCATGAAGAGCGCTCCTGTTTTTCCCGAGCCATGATCTGATAAACAAAAACATCCTCCAGCGTAGGAACACACGGTCGCAAGTCAATTAACTGAATATTTCTGCCAGCCAGCAATTCACTAATATTTTTTTCTGCCTGAGCAGGGTCTTTGGTCAGAAGATGAATATGCTTACCGAACAAAGACACACCCTCAAAGCCCGCCTCTTCCAATAGACCCAGTGACGACAGCGGATGGTCGGTGTCAATTTCCAACAATTGGCCTGCCTTTTGTTGCAAATCCTGTTTCATGATCTCAGGGGAACTGTCGGCAATAATTTTCCCAGCATACATCAGGGCCAGGTGGTCACAGTGTTCCGCTTCGCTCATGTAATGCGTGGTAACCAGGATGGCGACTCGATCGACGCGGGCGAGATGGATCAGAATATCCCAGAATCGACGTCTGCCGATAGGATCCACTCCCGAAGTGGGCTCATCCAGAAAAAGAACCTGTGGCTTGTGTAGAAAGGCGCAACCCAGGGCAAGTCGTTGCCGTATACCTATGGGTAGACTACCAGCCAATCGATTGATAACTCCTTGCAGTCCAGCTGTCTGTACGACCCAGTCGATGCGGTGCCTGAATTGGGCCTTAGGGACAGCATAGACACGGGCATAAAGACGGATGTTCTCCATCACCGTCAGATCCCTGTAGAGGGAAAAGGCCTGGGACATGTAGCCGATATGTTCCTTGATGGCCTGGGTGGCCTGACGTATGTCCGCGCCTGCGACCTGCCCCTCTCCACTGGAAGGAGGAAGAATACCGGTAAGCATCTTGATGACCGTGGTCTTACCGGCACCGTTAGCACCTAACAGACCAAAAATTTCTCCTTGATTGACTTGGAAATTAACCTGATCCACTGCCCGGAACGTTCCGAAATCTCTGGCCAGGCCGTTGACCGAAATAGCAATACCATCTTCAAATGGTGGATCATCCGACGGATTACTGGTGACTGCAGCGCCTGCTTCTTCCTCGGCCAGCTTTCGCTCGCGCAACATAAAAATAAAAGAGTCTTCCAGATTTGCTTCCGCAGCATGAATTTCCGTGACTTCAAGCTGTGAAAATAAAGCAGTAATCCGGTCGATTGCAAGGACAGGGGGCTGATCCGGAACAAATATGCGTAAGCGTGGGCCGACTGCCTCCACCTGCACATAATGGGGTTTGATTATTTCCAGTGCCTCGACCTGCGGCTCCACAATGGTTTCCACCAGACAGCCGGGCACTTGCTGCGAAATTGTTTCCGGTTCTCCTCCTGCCAGTACTTGTCCTTCATACATCAGGGTAAGTCGATGAAAACGGGCTGCTTCATCCATGTAGGCAGTGGAGATCAGCGCCGTGATTCCCTGCTCGCGTAGTAGTTGAGTGAGGATAGCCCAGAAATCCCGCCTTGAAACCGGATCCACTCCCGTGGTGGGTTCATCAAGGATCACCAGTTCCGGTTCGTGGATCAAGGTACAGATCAGACCCAGTTTTTGTTTCATGCCACCGGAGAGTTGCTTTACCGGCCGGTCAAGGAAGCCTTCCAAGCGAGTCATTGCCAATAACTTGCGCTTACGTTCGGCAAGTAGTTTGGGTGGTACCAACCGCAGTTGTGCAAAAAAATCGATATTCTCATCCACCGACAATTCAGCATAAAGATTCAATCCCAGCCCCTGGGGCATAAAACCGAGTCGTCCTTTTATCTTCTCTGTGGCCGCTTCGGAATCAAGTGAGACATCAAAAACCTCCACGTTTCCACTTTCAAAAGACAATACACCAGCAATGGCCTTCATCAGACTGCTCTTGCCAGCGCCGTCCGGCCCGATCAGACCGTAAATTTCACCCGGCTGAATGGTCAGGTCTAAACCATTCACAGCTATTTGTTTACGGTATTGTTTCCGGAACCCCTGCACGCGGATGATCGGGGTAGTTTTCTCTTCAGTTACCAGCGCGGATTCGCCCATGAAACTTCCTTTTGCCAGCGGATTATGGCATCTGCCGGAAGCCCAGGCGTCAGGCGATGATCCGGATTTGCACTCAGATAGAGTTTGACTGCATAAACCATTTTGACACGCTCGTCCGGAGTCTGCACCTCTTTAGGTGTAAACTCGGCCCGAGAGGAAATGTAACGAACAGTGGCAGAGAAAAACTTGTCTGGGAAGGCGTCCGTGTGAATACGGGCGGACAAGCCCAGGCGTACCTTGCCAATCTCATTTTCCTGTATATACACCTTGAGATAGAGGCGATCCAGATTGACGATATCGAGCAAAGGACTTCCTGCCGCCACGATTTCGCCCACCTCCACCATGCAAGTCGTAATAACGCCCATAGCCGGGGCGTAAAGAGTGAGATCCGCCAGCACACTTTGCGCCTCCGCTAAAGCGGCCTTTGCCTGGACTACCTGCGCCTCCAGTGCAACCATCTCGTCTTCCCTGACCTTGACCTGCTCCCAGCCTAACTCTGCCACAGTAAAATCCTTTTGAGCCTGAGTCAGTGCCGCTCGTGCCGAAGCTAAATCAGCGTCTGCCACTTTTTTATTGAGATCAGCCTGCTCAGCACACTCCCGTGAAATCGTTCGACTCGCTAATAACTTTTCTCGCCGACCACCTTCCTTGCCGGCCTGGTTACTCCTCACTCTGGCTGCTTCCAAGCGAGCCTCCACATGGTCGATCTCTGCTTTAGCGGTAGCCACTTTCAAGGGAATAACTTTTTTCAGCATTGCAAGGCCTGTTTCCGCCGCATTCAGCTGTGCTTCCAAGGATTTTACGGTAGCTTGGGCCTGCTCTACCCTGGCATGCACCTGGGCATCATCCAGTTTTGCCAGAATCTGCTCTTTTTCAACATTATCTCCTTCGTTGACTGTACGTTCGCTCAAGCGTCCAGGAAATTTACTGGCCACGGTATAATGATCGCCCTCGATGCGCCCATTAGCTTGAATCAGCCCTTCAGGCAAGGGTTCCTGACGCCCCCAAAGCCACCAGGAAGTGAGCGCAGTTGCACATGCGGCTATCAGTAGCAGCGTAACGATGATGGTCTTTGTTCGACTATTCATGATTGCTTTTCCTCTATCATAATTGGCCAATTGCTCGTTTTAAGTGCAGAATCGCCAGCAACCTGTCGTAACGGGCGTTTGCGTGATTATATTGACTCTTGATCCGCAGAGTCTCGGCATCCAAAACCTCTGTATTCGTGGTCAATCCGGAACTGTAACGATTTCGACTTACCTTGAGGTTCTCCTCTGCCTGGGCAATGGCTTTGCTGGTAACCTGTAGGCGTTTTTGTGTCTCCTGGGTATCCAGCCATGCCTGACGGGCTTGCAAAGAAATGATGGAGGCAAAATCGTTATACTGTTGTTGCAGACCATTTGCCTGCCGGACTATGGCATTGGCTTTATGATTAGAAACTCCCCCATCAAACAGGTTCCACTCTAATCCCAGCATAATGGACCATTGACCTTCATCAACAAGGTAATCGTTTTGTTGATAACCATATCCGCCTGCCAGTGCAATTTGTGGCATGTCTTCGGCTCGAATACCTGTTGCCTGATTACGCAGGGCCTGAATTTTTTTAGTCAATGCTGCAAGTTCGCTCCGTTGGTCAAGGGCCTTGCGGGTCAGAACAGGGAGGGATTCATTGATATCTTCAATCGATAATTCCTCCAGTACTGTCTGTTTGTCCAGTGATCGCTGAAGAAGACGGTTGAATGCGGCTTGAGCTAAATCAAGGTTATTTTGAATCTGAATCATCTGCTGCCTGGCATCAGCCAGAGAAACCTGTGAGGCCAGGCTATCATTCCAGGCAACGATACCCTGATTATAAAGGGCAAGTACGTCCCGTTCATGGGACTCAAGGCTCGCGATATGACTTTTTGCCACTTCGAGTCCCCGCATGGCACGGAGTACAGATATATAGGCTTCAGCAACCTGCATCTTTAGATTCAGCAAAACACTTTCCTTGTCAGCTTCAGACGCTTCGACCATTGCCGTACTTGCATCGATACCACTTGTAATACGACCACCAGTATACAATGGGAGAGTGGCTGTCGCTTGGTATGCCAAACTGTATTGATTCTCAACTGGCAATTCAACTGTGCTCGGCCCAAGAGTTGCCCGGAGTTGCGGTTCATTGTCCCGTGCCGTGTATCCCGTTTTAAATGAAAGTCCTGGAAGCCTGATTGCCTTGGCCGCCAGTAATTGTTCCTCTGCTGCTGCCACGGTTTCCTGGGCAGCTTTAATGCTGAAATTCTCAGACAGAGCTGTTTCCCATGCCTGTTGAAGAGTCTCAGCATGGCCAGAGATTGCAAGCAAAAGTCCCAGCAGTGGGAGCGTTTGACAAAAATATCTAAAAACAAAAGAATACATCATGAGATCTCTCCCGAGGCAGAGTTTGATCCGGGAATGGGTTTGTTTCGCAGTAAGAGATAGAGGAGGGTCGGGACCACAATCATGGTCAGAATTGAAGCAGAGATGGTGCCAAAGATCAGGGAGACAGCCAGGCCGCCAAATACTGGATCGGAAAGCATGATGGCAGTACCCATAGCAGTGGTAAGCGCGGTAAGAAGGATCGGTCGCAGGCGGACGGCACCCGCTTCCTTGATTGCTTCATAGAGGGGCATGCCTTCTTTTATATAATCGAGTACAAAATCAATTATCAACAAGGAGTTGCGGACAACTATTCCAGAGAGGGCAATGATGCCGATTACCGATGGGCCACTAAACATCTGTCCCATCAGCCAATGCCCCCCAAAAACCCCAATCAAGCCTAAAGGAATGGCAGCCATTGCCACCAAAGGAATTCTAAAAGAATGGTAGTACGCGATCAGAAGCAGATAGATAAATGACAGAGCCACCAGCAGGGCACTGGCTAAGTCTCGATAAATATCAAGAGTCATGCGCATCTCTCCGCCCCAAAACAACTGATAACCACCAATGGTATCCGGCATCTGGGCCTGGATGGTGAGGTTACCTGTCCGCAGAACTTTGCCATTCTCCATGGGCAGGTTCTGCAGGCGGCTGTTCAGATCAAGCACAGCGTACACCTGTGAAGTGGTCGCAAGCTCACCACCCACAAACGTGACCCGTTCGTAATCCTTATGCAGTATTGGTCGATCCTGCCAGGTTGGAATTAAGTGTACCAGTTCAGATACGGGAATTTTCTTTCCCTGGGGGTTGGTTACAAAAATACGGGAAAGATTATCAGGATTGATCTGGAACTGGTTGGGGACATGTACTCTGATGGGTACGGGGTTTTTCTCACCCTTTACGTGGAGACGGCCAAGCTCAGCACCATGAACAAGAGTACGCAGTACCTGGGCTATCTGGATGGTGCTGATTCCTGACAATGCCGCCTTTTCCTTATCGACAACAACGTTGAATTTCTGCACATCCTCCACCTCTGTATCATGGATATCTACCATGTCATAGGTTTCCTTAAAGGCCTTGTTGACCTGGCCTGCAAGTTTGCGCAGAACTTTTGGATCAGAACCATAGATCTCTGCCAGGACTGTGGCCTGTACCGGAGGGCCTGGAGGATCTTCCACCAGTTGGATCTGACTTTTTGGATAACGTGCCTGAATCCTGTTTATCTCAGGACGTAACTCTTGCACCAATGTGATGGAGCTGACACTCCGATCCTTTTTATCCATGAGGTTGACACGAATTTCAGCTACATGAGCGCCCTGTTTATTCCCAGATCCTCGCAACAACCCGTTAAAATCAATGATCCCAGCCTGGCCTATCCATGTCTGGTAATTGCTGATATACACATTCTTACGGAGCAATTCACCCACCTCCCGAGCAATCTGATCGGTGGTTTCCACCGGTGTGTATTCGGGCATATCAATGGTAATGTTGAAAGTATTTTTATTATCCTTGGGCAACATTCCCATGGAAACACAGCCAGGTGATAAGGGACCCGACATTCCCTGTGGGCGAATAAACTGCCAGGTAATCTGCATCACTGCAGCCATGATCAGTAATCCTATTACGAGAAAGATCAGATTGCGAAGAGCAGGACGATCAAGAATTGGCGTGATTGAAGCGTGGTAAAAATGATGCAGTCTCTCCTTGGGAAACTCTTCTTCAGGATCATGTAGATCTTTTGCACTCATCCAACGATTTGCTGCCCATGGCGTCACAACATAGGCGACCACAAGAGAGGCAAACATGGTAACCGGGACATTGAATGTAATAGGAAAAAAATAGGCACCTGGCATGCCGGTCAGAATGATCATGGAGAGGAACACCAGCATGATGGACAGGGTTGCCAGATTGGTCGGGTTGCCTATCTCATTGGTGGCCAGAATTGCCGTAAGCTGTTTATCTTTATTTTGTATGTACTTGTAGCGGCGATGAATATTTTCCACCACCACAATGGCTGCATCCACAAGGAGTCCCATGGAGAGGATTAAGGCAAAAAGGGTTATTCTGTTAATGGTCACTCCAAAAAAATAATCAGCACCGAGGGTAAGTGACAGGACAAGGGGAACACACATTCCTATGATGGCAGCTTCTTTGAAACTGAGGAAAAAGAGGGCTACAATAAAGACAGATATCAGAGCAATTCCCAGGTTATTGATAAGTAGATTGACACTGTCGTCTGCTCGCTTACCATCATTACGGGTTGTAATCAGATGAACATCCTGAGGAACAAAGCTTGCCTGCATTCTTTCAATTCGTTTTAGAATATCATTTGCAACAAAGACCGCATTTGTTCCCGGCTTTTTGGCAATAGCAAGTGTGACTGCCGGAATTTCCGGGTCTTGAGTAACTCTAAAATTTGCATCTGCAGGGCCAAAAGAAAAACGGCTGAGCCGTTGCCGTTCCATTGGTGGCCCATCAATTACCTCTGCAATATCTTCCAGAAAAACAGGCCTGCCCTGATGAGTACCGACAACCAATTTGCGAACATCCTGTGCTGTCTTCAGGTAGCCATCAACAAAGAGGCTGCTGTGTTGGCCTTGATGGAGAAGCGTACCTGCAGGCATGGCCACATTTGCTGCCTGGATCAGAGCAGTTGTGATATCACCTGAAATACCATAGGCCTGAAGACGCTCAGGAGAAAGCTCAATACGAAGTTCGCGGTCACGCCCTCCCTGTACATAGGCTACGGAGACTTCTTCCATGCTGCGTAAGCGCTCAACCATTCGATCGGCCAGTCGTTTCAAGGCATAATCGTTATACTTTTCCGAAGCCAGAGTTACGGTAACAATGGGAACGTCGTCCACATCAACACTGCGAATAATCGGTCTGCTGGCATCGGTAGGTAATTTGCGGCAATGTCCCTGTATCCGATCGTGAAGCTTGACAAGGGATCGTTCCTTATCTTCACCCACCTCAAATTGCACCTGTATCAACGCCATGGAATTCATAGCTATGGCAAAGGTGTGATCCACCCCACTGATTTGACGCACCAGGCCCTCCAGGGGGTTGACCACCAGTTGCTCAACTTCCTGTGCTGATGCACCGGGCAAGGTAACCATAATCTCTGCCCCAGGCACCAAAATTTGGGGGTTTTCTTCGCGTGGTGTCTGGGTTATTGCCACCAGTCCAAGAATGACGCAGGCCAGAATAAATAAGGGGGTGAGTTTAGAGTCAACAAAAAATCCAGCTATGCGGCCAGCCGAATTCAGTTTTGGCTTATTCATCACGAATCCCGGTTTTAACAAAATCACCATCATGGAGCAGAGCACCGGAATGAGCAACAATACGTTCGCCAGGCGACACTCCTGTCTGTACTTGCAGGCGATCCGGCCATTCCCTTCCAAACCGCAGCCAGCGAAAATGGGCCTGCTGCTCAGGATTCACAACAAATACGCCACGTAGGCCACCACGTTCAACAACTGCTGCTCGTGCAATAACTGGCGATGTTTCAGTACCAACCTGAAATTGTACGCGACCGAACATTCCAGGTAAAAGACCTGCTGTGTCGCTCAGGTTAATTTTAATTTCATAACTTCTGGTTACCGGATCTCCTGAAGGGATGATCCTTGAAATATGACCGTTCAATGTTTTACCAAGAGCATCAATGGCAACGCTTACCTTGTCGTCCTGAACAAGCTTTTGAATTTGGCTTTCGGGAACAAATGATTTAAAAAGAAGCGCTTTTTCCGCTTCAATAGAGATAATTGGGGATCCTGGAGTAGCAAGATCTCCTGTGTGTTTTTGTCGTTCTACAACAACGCCACTCACCGGGCTTTTAATTTGGATATACCGGAGTTGCGATTTTGCCGTTTCCAGAGCTGCCCGTGCTGCATGCAGTGTTTCCTGGCTGACATCTCTTTGCAGACGTACCTTGCGTAATGCATTTTCAGGGATACTTTTTTCTTTGAAAAGTGCTTTGTAGCGTTCAAGATCGATCTGAGCATCTTTTAACGCTGACTGAGATGTATTTACTGCTGCTTCCGCCTGTTGGATTGCCCCGTTAATATTACTGCTATCCAGGGAAACAAGAAGGTCTCCTTTGAGTATCTGTTGTCCTTCTCGTACTGAAATTTCATTAATATAGCCGGTAATACGCGAAGAAATTTGAATTCGATTGTCGGAGATCACTGAGCCAATCGTTGTATAGTAGACAGGAAGTTCCTCATTCATGACCACTATCACTGGAAGAGAGTGAACCATGGATTCTTTATTGACAACTGGACCTGGTTCCTGGTTGCAGCTTGACAAGACGAATACCATGCTCACGGTCCAGAGCCAGATGATCACTTTTCTTTTACCCTGTAACATTCCTTTTATTCCTGTTTTTGTAATTGTATGTGACTGTCTCATTCTGCTGGACTGGTTTTCAATCCTTGCAACACAAGCTGAGTGACATGCTGGGCTATTACCTGTGGATCACTGTGCTGTTTCTTGCTGTGAAGGAGATAGGGCCTGATTGCAGCTGTCTGGGAGTGATACATTACCAACCCGATAATTGAGATAGCCAGGAGGTAAGGGTCATGTTGCGGGTCCAGATCCTGGCACAGTTCGGTAACACCTTGGAAGAGGTCATGATATATTTCTGTTGCCAGGAGTTGCAGTCTGGATTTGTTACCGTCCATCATTTCCCGTTGAATCAGCACGCTGAAATCCTTGTCTTTATGTACCAGCTCACAGAGACGGGTGATGAATTGAGCAAGACGTTTTTCTGGGGTAGCGCTGCTACTGAGTATTTTATCAAGACTATCGGCCTTATCGACAAAGGCTTTGGCCATGGCGGAAAGGTAAAGAGTTTGCTTGTCTGGAAAATGATGGTAGAGGGCAGCGGCACTTAAACCGACGTTTTTTGCGATAGTTCGCATTGATACACCATTGTAACCAGATCCGGCAAACAGGGGAATGGCGATTGCAAGAATTTCTTCTTTATTTTTAGGGTGTAGCGGTCTCATCTAGGCTCTCCGAGGTTGTTGATTCGAGATTGATATTTATATCATTTATCATTTTCAACATCTTTTTCCCGCCCGCACCAAGTGCAAAAAACTGCAATAACCACGATAACGGCAGCAGCCAGCCAGGTTGTTAGCGTCCAATTGTTCATGGTGTAACCGGTCACAAAGGCAATGAGTAGGATAGTAACAATTGCCGTAAGCGCAGCCAAAAGACAGTTGCATTTTCTTTCTTTTTTCATTGTGCCCTCCTTTATCGTTTCGCTCTTAATTGAGGTGGTATTACTTATTTATAATAAGTGGTCCTGCTTAGTCGGTTTATGCATTAAATGTGAATGCCATAAGAGTACTTGCATGCGAAAGGCAATGACATTAACAAACGTTAAGTTAATTATAAACAGTCTTCTTCTTTTTGTAAAGAAAACGAATATCACTTAAAATACCGGTGACATGGCCTTTGAGGAACGACTCGGCATATTGCTTGATCGTGAACAAGCCGTCCGGTTTCGATTGGATTGACTGTCCAGATAGCGTGGAATACGCAAATTGCTCGACAAGCTGTGGCTCACACAATCAGGAAGAAGCTCAAACTATGCGTTGTACTCCAACACCAAGGATTGCCAAGGGATATCTTTTCCTGCTGAAATAGTGATTGAGTCAAAATCGATAAGGGGTATGTTGACCGGGATTTCGGCGGTTAACAGTAGGTGTTCCAAAGTAGCCAACCTAAAGTTACAGAGAGGGTTGCTGGAGTGTTATCCGGCTGACGAGTCAGATTTAGATTTTTGTATCAGGATAATAAATTCATCTTCGTTTTGCTCCATATGAATGATCTCAAATTTGGGTTCACGAGCTTGGCAGGACATCAGAAATGTAAGAAAAGTTGTCGGTGTCCATACATGAAAATGAATCCGGTACTGCTGCTCCTGCAGCTGCCTGGCTCGACCCCTTATATGCTCCGGTCGACAATTTTCCACCAAGTCGGCCCATTCGAGATAATGTTCCTCCATGGATAATTCAGGGCTTTCTTCATGATCCCTGAGTAGATGGGCAAAATCGGTAGGCTTGCGCCGATGGTCGAAATTATAACGCATGTCAGGGACAATAAGATAGATAATACCCCCAGGACGCAGAACCCGAATCCAGTTGTTGAGCGTTGAAATTGGGTCTTCTGTGTGCTCAATCATGTGGGAGTTGATAACAAAACCAAGACTTTCATCACTGAAGGTTGCCAGAGTTTCACCGTTATCGACCCTGTCCACCTGCATAAAATCAGCTGGATTGAATTCTCTATACTCGTTCCCCAACTCGTCGATAGTTTTCGTATCCACATACTGCACCCTGACTTTCCGCCAGTCACAGGAAACAGGCTTATGGAGAGCACCGATCTCTATCCCCTCACCAGCAAGATGGATAAATGCAAGCCTGCCGCGCGGATCAAGCCGGTCAAGTTTGATAATATAGCGCATTAGAAAGCGAACACCCTTGTAGTAGAGGAATAAAACAATTTTATACGCTTTGGTTACAAGCTTTTTGCTGGTCGGCCAATTATCCATATAACTATGAGTTTAAACAATAAGATAAGCGCAATAATTGGGGCAACCATTTCTTGTTCCGCATCCCTTATTTTTCAAAAATTCTGTCTTGACAATGGGGTCCACTTCATTTTTTCTATTTATTGATTCTGGAACAACACTCAGAAAAATAGAAGCCCACCAGGCATCTCATACATAGAAGTTTTTTAGGTAATAAATATGCTTGCTCTATCTGCATCAGTTTCCCGCAGTTGTCGCATGTGATTGTGCTGTTTTTGCTTATCTTATTTTTCCTCACATGTACCTCATTAGGCGCTAACTACGGAAAATTTAAATTAATTTTTCAACACACGACATTTCCTAAATCTTTTTCTGGTTGATCACAATGAACGGTAAGTTACCTATTGCTTGTCTCTAACTCAGTTACTTTATCCTCCACCTGTTTCAACAGAGAAGCATATTCTTCCTTACGCAGGATTTCCCTGAACTGATCCATATAATTGCGCACCAGGCTGACACCCTCGACAACAATGTCGTACACCTTCCATACGCCGTCTTTCAGAATCATTATATATGACACAGTAATAACGGTATCCTTATCAATTATATCGGTTAGTACCTGGGCACGTTCACCTTTGACGCGTTGGCCTTTGAATACCACCTTTTGATTTGAGTAACCCTCGATTTTGCCTACATAGGCATGTTCGAGAAGCCTGGTGAAGAGTCTGGTGAAGTATTCCTGTTCATCTTTACTGAGCTTTCGCCAGGTTTTGCCGAGAACTCTTTTTGACATCTCGTGGAAATCAAAGTGTTCCGATGCGACCGTCATTGCTTTTTCACGTCTTTGAGCATTTTTTCCTTCACCCAGTAGATCCGGGTCTGTGAGGATAGTAACCATTTCTTCGACAAAAGGACGGAACTGCTCCGTTGGGTCAGGTAGTTTTGCAGCATTCGCAGTAGAGATACTTCCCAGGCAAAGGATTATCCCGTAAACTAAGATGTTAAAAACGTAAAACGAAAAAAAATGATCGCGACTCATGATATAATCCCTTCATTCTCAGGGCTGATATTAATATTCAGGTAAATTTTGCACTTTACTCAGATCCATATCTTCAAAGAGTTTGGTATTCCACTTCCTTTTCTTCAACATTCTATAAGAACAAAATTTCTAAAGATATTAAATTTTTGCTTGACAATATGACGATTCGTTCTACTTTGTGAACAGTATGTCACTTTATGTAGAGTTACATCAAATTTATGCAGACCGCAACACCAAAACAAATGGAGACCTAATAATGCAAGGCGCAACACTCTCACGACGGGAACGAGAGAAACTCTGGCAGCGTAGAGAGATGCTGACTGCCGCAATAGAGCTTTTCTCAGAAAAAGGATATCATAATGTTACCATGCGCGAGATTGCGAAAAAGGCGGAATTTGCCATCGGCACCCTCTACAAGTTCTTCAAAAATAAAGAAGACATTTATAAGTCCATTATCGTTGAGCAGGCCGATATGTTCCATGAGGCCCTGTTTAAGGCCCTGGCAGAGAGGGATGACGAGATCGAAAAACTTCAAAATTATGTTCAGGTCAAAGGCGCTGTCTTTATGGACAATGTTTCTGTTGTTCGCCTCTATTTTGCCGAAACCAGAGGAGCAAGCTTCAATATTAAGGCGGGTCTGGATAAAGAGATCCGGGAAGAATATGAACTGCTTCTGCAAAAACTCGCCCAGGTCTTTGAATCGGGGATACAAAAGAAAAAATTTCAAAAGATTGCTGAGCCGTACCGCCTGGCCGTTTCTCTGGATAGTCTCATAAACGCCTTTCTTCATCTCTGGCTGGAAGCGCCTGAGCAGCATCCCTATCCGGATGATCCCGATGTCATTTTGAATATTATCTGTAAGGGCTTGGTTATTGAGCCATAATTATATCTGTAACTCTAACATCCCAGTTCACTTATTCTTTTAAACATCTGGATGACGCCTGATGCAACATGATGGAATTGTCAATAAATCCATTAAAAGGAATACAATCATGGCAGCCATGACATGCGCCATTTTACTGGCAGATTGCGACCATTCCGCCTCGACAAGGCCTGCCTCCAATGGGGCCGCTGGAGGTTGCCGTGGTGACGGTACAAACAGGGGAAGTCATTGAGATGCCGGACCGCACCTCGGCCACTTCCCAGGTACTCACCCGGATTATTCTGGAAGAAAAATACGGGTTACGCCCCACCTATTTTGGATGCCCGCATACAACTTCAAAGAGGATCTCATGAAAAAAATGACCGCACTGACCATGGATCACTTTCTTTTCTCAGGAGAAACAATCGGAGAAATCAGTATCCTGAGATTCAAAAAAATGCCCCTTTTACATGTCGCAGATTTAGACGCCAAGGCAGCGCTCTTCGACTACCTTGAACTTATTTCAAGCCACGACGACATCAAAGTTCTGGTGATAAAAAGTGCACCGGTCAAAATGGAGCGCACTGCCTATATCAACTTTTACAAAAAATTAATCGCATCTGATGATAACCTACGACCCCTTGAGCAGATGTACAACGCGATTAACCAGTTTATTCTGCAACTGGCGGATCTCAACAAAATGGTCATTCATGTTGACAGAGGAAATGTAATCCTGCTGTTTATGAATATTGGTCTGGCCTGCGATTACCGTATCGTAGCAGACAACACGGTTTACCAGAACCCGAACATCGAAATTAACGTGGTGCCAAAGGGTGGAAGCGTCTTTTATCTCTCCAAGATGTTGGGCACTCTCGCTGCCTCCAGAATACTGCTCTCCAGGGAAGATATCACTGCGGTTCAGGCACAACAGCTGGGCTTTGTTGACAAAGTGGTCCCCTTGGAAGATCTGGACCAGGTGGCACTGGAAACAGCACGGGTCTATGCTCAATTGCCGTCCGGTTATGCCATCGGTATCAAAAAGCTTTTGAATTATGATCTCAAAGAGTTGAACCATTATTTAGAATTTGAAAACAAACTGCTTCGAAGGCAGATTCGATCCTGTCATTTGCACAATTTCGGGAGATTGGAAGGAACTCTGTGATTTTCTGAAACAGGCCGAATTTATCTGCGACACAGGTCAAAGGAGTCGCAATTTTTTTGGGAGCAACCGGTACAAAGCCCGGAGCACCGCCGGATATCGAATGAACCTATGTATGAATTGGAGAGCTTATCTCACTTGCCTCATAATTTAATAGTTGACGGAAGGTTTTTTTTCGTTTTATTTATTACCGAACGTTCGGTAGGGCAATGTGAGATATGCGTACAAATCAATTCTGCCCCGAATGTTAGATGTTTTTGAAGAAGATGAAGTCATGAAAAAAGACAGCATTTCAGAAAAACGAACAAACTATTTATTGATACAGGAGACAAATAAATAATGGAGCACAGAACCAGAGTACCTCATAGAGGCAGAGTAACCTCGGCAAAGATGTGCGGCTGGAAATTCAGGAAGATTTACCTGCGGTGGTCTGTTCAATTCAGCCCATTGAACCTCAATCGGCTTGTCTTGTTGCCAGGCCTTCTTTTATTGTTGGCTTATCCTGGTCTAACTATAGCAGGCCCTTCCGGACCAGGTGGGCCTCCACCCATGGTAGAGGTAGCGTCAGTAACCCTGCAGGATGTTAACCCTCCGCAGGAATATGTGGGACATATGGAGGCAGTACAGGCGGTTGATTTACGGGCCAGAGTTGAAGGCTTTCTGGAACAGGTCGCTTTCAAGGAAGGAAGTGATGTCAACACGGACGATTTGCTTTATTCCATCGAGCAGGGGCCGTATGCGGCGCGGGTTGCAGCAAACAAAGCAATGGTTGCCCAAGCCGAGGCGACTCTCTCTAAGTCGCGTCAATACTTGAAACGTGCCAGAACAGTGCGGAGCGGCGGAGTTTCTGCAACGGATCTTGATAATGCCGTAGCTGAGGAACTTCGAGCAAAGGCCCAACTTGAGCAGACAAAGGCCAATCTCACCACATCCCAAATCAATCTTGATTACACCTCTATCTCTGCTCCAATAAGCGGTCGCATCGGCCATACTGAGTATACCAAAGGAAATCTGGTGAACGCTGCTTCCGGGGTACTGTCTCGCATTGTTCAGCTCGATCCCATCCGGGTGGTTTATTCCATTAGTGAAAACGATCTGGCTGCCATCCAGATGACTCAGCACGATGTCGGTCAAAATAAAAAAAAATCCAGGTTAACTCCACGACTCAAGCTTGCAGACGGGACAATCATCGAGGCTGAAGGTCAGATTGATTTCGTCGACAACCAGGTGGATCCTGCCACAGGTACCATTGCCGTACGAGCATTGTTCTCTAATCCCGACCACACACTGTTGCCGGGTCAATATGTCACTGTCATGGTGAGTCGCAGCGCCCCTATGATGATGCCGGTGGTACCGCAAGCCGCAGTACTGGTAAACCAGCAGGGCCATTATGTAATGATGGTCGACAAAGAAAATAAGGCGGTTGCCCGTCCTGTCATTGTTGGAGCAGTCGTCGGGAATATGCAGGCAGTTGAGTCAGGGCTTAACGCAGGTGACACAATCATTGTCCAGGGGATTCAGAAGGTTCGTCCCGGACAAACCGTACAGTTCGCGCCCGGCAAAGTAGAGGGGCAATAGCCATGTTTTCACGAATCTTCATTAATCGTCCTCGCCTGGCAGCAGTGGTCTCGATATTTATCACATTGATCGGGGTGATTGCCATGTTCAACATCCCGGTGGCCCAGTATCCGCAAATTACCCCGCCGGAGATTACTGTTACCGTAGTCTACCCTGGTGCCGGTTCTCAGGTACTTGCTGATACCGTAGCAGCGCCCATTGAAAAGGAGGTCAACGGCGTTGACAATATGCTTTATATGTCTTCCACCTGTTCCAGTACAGGTCTTTACAACTTAAGTGTCATCTTTGCGGTGGGCACCGACCCTGACATCAACCAGGTAAACTTGCAGAATCGCGTACAGCTGGCCACGGCAAAACTACCTCAAGAGGTGGTTGCCCAAGGCATTAATATCCGCAAACGATCCTCCGATATCATGGCTGCCATCAGTTTTTATTCACCGGGAAAGAGTCGGGACATGCTCTTTCTTTCGAATTATGTCAGCAGCAATGTCAAAGATTCCCTGGTCCGCCTGAGCGGGGTCAGTGATATCATGATCTTTGGAGAAAAGGAATACAGCGTCCGCATATGGATGAACCCCGAGCGATTGACGGCCCTTGGCATGACGGCCGACGATGTGATCGCTGCCATCCGTAGTCAAAATGTACAAGCCGCAGTTGGTTCCATTGGCAGAGAACCACAACCCAGCGGCCAGCAGTTGCAATACACCTTGCGCGCCAAGGGGCGACTTACCGACATCGAAGATTATAAAAATATTGTTATCCGGCGCAATGATCAGGGTGGTCTGGTACGGGTACGAGATATTGGAGAGGTAGAGCTCGCCGCCAAATCCTATGATAGCCGATCAGCTTTGAACGGCAGTCCGGCAGCGACCATTGCCGTCTACCGTTCCTCAAGCGCCAATGCTCTGGAGACCATGGAAGCTGTCAAGGTGGAGCTTGAACTTCTCGCCAAGAGAATGCCCTCGGACATGGAGTACCAGATCATTCTTGATACCACAAAATATGTATCAGCAGCAATTGATGAAATTCTGTTGACCCTTGGTATCACCAGTTTTCTGGTCATCATGGTGGTGTTTATCTTTCTCCAGGACTGGCGGGCAACGCTTATTCCAGCCGTAACTATACCTGTTTCCCTGATTGGTACTTTTGGGGTGCTGTTAGCCTTGGGTTACAGTGCAAATACTATTTCACTTTTTGCACTTATCATGGTAATCGGCCTGGTTGTTGATGATGCTATCGTGGTGGTGGAGAATGTGTATAGGGTCATGCATGATGAACATCTGGCTCCTAGAGAAGCTGCCATCCGGGCCATGGGTCAGGTTACCGGACCAATTATTGCCACTACCCTGGTTCTCTTTGCTGTTTTCGTACCGGTTGCCTTTATGCCCGGTATAACCGGTGAGCTTTACAAACAGTTTGCTGTAACCATATGCACAGCCGTACTTATTTCAGCCATCTGTGCCCTTACTTTAAGCCCTGCCATGTGTGCCACGGTACTCAAAGAGCATCAGCCGGCCAGACGGGGCCCATTAGCTTGGTTTAACCAATTTCTTGACTTTGCCCGCAAGGGATATGTAGCAGGATCCAGCCTGTTGATCCGCTGGATCTTGGTAACATTACTGATTTTTGGTGCTATACTCGGCAGTACCTGGTTTCTCTTTTCAAAGAGCCCCACAAGTTTTCTGCCCCAGGAAGACCAGGGCTATTTCTTTATGAATATTCAGTTACCTGAAGCGGCCTCCCTCTCTCGCTCCATGGAGGTACTGCAGAAGATCACTGCAGATATCACCGCTATTGACGGAGTAAATGATGTAATTGGTGTGGCCGGGTTCAGTCTGCTCAGCGGCAATGCGGATAATGTAGGGCTGGCCATTGCCATTCTTGCCCCCTGGGATGAACGAAAGCGGCCTGAACTGCACTTAGATGCCATTGTTGGTCAGGCCCAGGGGAAACTGGCTGCACTGTCCACGGCCAACAGCTTTGCCTTTGCGCCACCTCCCATTATCGGTATGGGCAGTGCCGGAGGCTTTGATTTTCGGCTTCAGGCTTTGGAAGGACAGAATCCACAGGAACTCTTCGGGTTAACTATGGCTTTGATGATTGCCGCCAACCAGGATCCGACACTGAAACGGGTTTTTTCTACCTATACAGCAAATACTCCACAGGTCTTCCTGGATATCGACCGCACCAAGGCTGAATTTTTAAAGGTCCCGGTGAATAGGATCTTCTCCACCCTCCAGGCCCAACTTGGGGCTGCCTATGTTAATGATTTTAATCTGCATGGGCGTACCTATCAGGTCAAGGTGCAGGCTCAGGCTCCTTACCGACAAAGCGTTGAGGATATAAGCAAACTCTATGTACGCAGTAATGATGGCAAAATGGTGCCCATGAGCAGCCTGGCGACCCTGTCCACAGTCATTGGCCCCCAAATTGTCAAACGCTATAATCAGTATGTCAGCGCAGATTTTAGAGGTAATGCTGCCCCAGGATTCTCCTCAGGCCAGGCAATGGATGCCATGGAACGGCTGGCTGCAAAAATACTGCCCCCAGGGTATGGCTATGATTGGTCTTCCATGTCTTTTCAAGAACGAAAAGCTACTGGTCAGGTGGAAGTACTCTTTGGTCTGGCTCTGATTTTTGCCTATCTCTTTCTGGTGGCTCAATATGAGAGTTGGAATATTCCCTTTGCCATTGTTGCCTCAATCCCAGTTGCTATTCTCGGTGCCCTGGCAGGATTATGGCTCACCGGTCTCTCCCTCAGTATCTATGCCCAGATCGGCCTGGTGCTGTTGGTGGGGCTCGCAGCCAAAAATGCCATCCTCATTGTCGAATTTGCTAAAGAGCGCAGGGAAGATGGATTGACCATAGCTGAAGCTGCAGTGGATGGAGGGAAAATTCGCTTTCGTCCGGTGTTGATGACCTCTTTTACCTTTATCATGGGACTCTCTCCCATGATAATTGCCACCGGTGCAGGCGCAGGCAGCCGCCGTGCCATCGGTATTACCGTGTTCTCGGGCATGGTGGTCTCAACGATGATCGGAATTTTTCTGATCCCTGCACTCTATTATTTCTTCCAGACTGCCAGGGAAAAAGGCACTGCCTGGAGGTTAGGCCTAAAGAACAGGAAGAGAGCGAATGAAAAGTAAAATAATTCAAAAAACAATAGTTGCCAAAGGTGAAAGGACCATGACATCGCCAGTTGAAGTCAGGATCAAGGGAACATTTCAGCTCTTGTCGGCTGTTCTTATCGTCCTGCTTTTTACCGGCTGTGCGTTAGTGGGGCCGGATTACACCAGGGAAGAACCTGATGCCCCGCATGCGTGGCACAGTGATCTTGCCGGTGGCTTGAACGCTGAAAAAACAACTCCTGAAATCCTGGCCCATTGGTGGGTGACACTGAACGACGATAAGCTGAATAGTTTGATTGGCCGTGCGGTACAAACCAACCTTGATCTCAAAAACGCTCAGGCCCGAGTTCGTGAGGCCAGAGCATTACGAGGAATAAGTCAAGCCTCGCTCTTCCCAACCCTTGATGGAGTTGCTTCAATCTCCAAATATCGCAGCAGTGAAAATGGTATTACGGAGAGAGGGGGTGAACATGATTTATATGTAGCTGGTTTTGATGCGGGTTGGGAGCTGGATATCTTTGGTGGAACACGCCGTTTGGTGGAGGCATCCCAAGCCGACCTTGAAGCCAGCCAGGAGAACCTGCATGATGTACTGGTGAGCCTGATGGCAGAGGTAGCCCTGAACTATGTGGAATTGCGCACCTACCAAACCCGCCTGATCCAGACCAGGGCAAACATCAAATCCCAACAGCATACCTATGAACTCAATCAATCACGTTTTGAAGCCGGAATTATCCATGAGCTGCCTGTGCAGCAATCTCTCTACAATTTAGAACGTACCCGTTCCCATATCTCCACCCTATACATCGGTCTTGCTGCAGCAAAAAACCGGTTAGCCGTACTTCTGGGCCAGAGACCGGGATCTCTTGCAGAAGAATTTTCCAAAGAAAAAGCAATCCCGGTGGTACCGCCCACCGTGGCAGTTGGTGTTCCGGCAGAGACCCTTCGTCACCGTCCGGATATCCGCCGAGCTGAACGAAAACTGGCTGCCCAGACGGCCAGGATCGGAGTGGCCACAGCAGATCTTTACCCGAAATTTCATCTGTTGGGTACCATTGGTCTTGAGTCCCTTTCAAGTGATAATTTTTTTGATTCAGCCAGTCATCTATGGCGTATAGGCCCTGGAATTTCCTGGAATATTTTTCATGGTGGTGCCATTCGTCAGAATATTGAGGTACAGAACGCCCACCAGGAACAGGCCATGATCTCTTATGAAATGACACTGCTCAAGGCCCTTGAAGACGTTGAAAATGCCCTGGTGGCCTATGCCAGGGAACAGCTGAGAATGGAATCCTTGCGGGCAGCAACTACTGCGGCCAAAAGTGCTGCTCTGCTTGCAGAAGACCAGTTCCAGGCAGGACTGGTTGATTTCAGCAATGTCCTGGATGCCCAGCGGGCACAGATAAATTTTGAAGATGAACTGGCCCAGAGTGAAGGAACCGTGACGGCTAATCTGATTCGGCTTTATAAGGCATTGGGAGGAGGATGGGTTTCAGAAGTTAAAGAGCAAGAGAGTACAGTGCAAGAGTAAAAAGCTTACGGAGCTGGTATGAACACGACTAAAGCGACAACAAAAACAGATATCCTGGAAACAGCTATTCCTCTATTTGCCCATGCTGGATTTAATGGTATTTCCATGCGAACTATTGCCAAGACGGTTGGCGTCACTGCTCCTACATTGTACCATCATTTTTCCGACAAACAGGCACTTTATATTGCCGCCATGGCACATGCCTTTGCAAGAAAAACGGATATTATGTCTGCATCCCTGTCCACTGATGAAAGACCCGAGCAACGACTGAAGGCCTTTGTTCACACATTTTGCAAGCTCATTCATGATGATCCGGATTTTCACAAATTGGTACAACGAGAACTACTGGATGACGATACCTGTCGTCTGCGACTGTTGGCCGAACAGGTCTTCCTGGATATTTTCGTTTCCCTAACATCCTTGAGCAAAGAGCTTGATCCAAGCTTTGATCCACACCTGCTGGCTGGCTCCATTATCGGCCTGGTTTCCTATCATTATCAAAGCATACCTCTCAGGCAATACCAATCAGGGAGTAAAGAGTATCACAACGACCCTGAGGTGGTGGCGGGACATGTAACACATTTGCTTCTGCATGGAGTCAACGGTGGGTAAGCGTGGGGCTCATACAATAGAACTTTCTTGCTGCACTCAGTTGGTCACCATTCTATCATGAATTTAGGCCACCTTATATATATACGGATTGAGATCTGATGGTTACAGCTCAGACCCAAAAGGCCCGGATACGTTGTATTCAGTGTTCGGATAGTGTGGAACTCAACAGTAGCGGTGACTGGATAGTTGAAGAGCTGGCAGAGGCTGCTGGAATACTGGAGCGGTTTTCAAAAAAAATCAGCAACATGCCGGTAAAGTGGAATGTTGCTGATATGGGGCGTGTTGATTCGGCAGGGATGGTGCTTCTTATCCGGCACTATGATTTGCTGAAATCGAACAACTGCACCGTCGATTTTATTGGACTGGCAGGGGACAATGAAAAAATGTATCGGTTGCTGCGGGAATATGTCTGCGAAGATTCTGCAATCAAACCGTCCCTTTTCTCTCGCTTTCTGAAATTCTTTAATGGGATAGGAAGAAACTCCGTGGCATTTGTGCGGGATATTGCCGCATTTCTCTCTTTTGCCGGCGAAACCTTTATTGTCTCATTCACCTCTTTACTCCATCCACGATCCATACGGTTTGGTGCAATTGTAAAAAACATTGAAGAGGCTGGAGTACGTGCAATGCCCATCGTTGCGTTGACCAGCTTTTTAATCGGGGTGGTGATAGCCTACCAGGGAGCTGTGCAGCTTGAAAAGTTTGGTGCCCATATCTTCATTGTGGATATGATCAGCATCTCGGTCACCAGGGAACTTGCCCCACTTATTACCGCTATAGTCGTGGCCGGCCGGACCGGTTCCTCTTATACTGCACAACTCGGCGTGATGAAGATAACCGAAGAAATTGATGCCATGCGGACCATGGGATTTGATCCCCAGCGGTTTTTGGTACTGCCCCGCATTATCGCCCTGATGGTCGTCATGCCGCTGATGATTTTCTTCGCCGATATAGTTGGTATTCTTGCAGGTATGTTCATTTCTCACATTCATCTGAATCTCTCTTATGGTGAATTTCTGAGGCGATTGCAGGTCGTTCTTGAGGTTAAACATTTATGGATCGGTATTTTCAAAGGTCCTTTTTTTGCCTGGCTTATCGCTGCTGTCAGCTGTTTCCGTGGCTTCCAGGTCTCTAAAAGTACCGAAAGCATAGGACGTTACACCACTATCAGTGTTGTTAACGCTATTTTTCTGGTGATAGCATGTGACGCGCTCTTTTCAGTATTATTCACGGAGCTTGGCATTTGAGTACCACAGTTATAACAGTTTCGGATGTCGTAACCAGGTTCGGCAGCAACGTGGTTCATGACGGTATCAGCTTGCATGTGGATAAAGGTGAAATCTATGGACTTCTTGGAGGCAGCGGCTCAGGGAAATCCACTCTCATGAAAGAGATGATTATGCTGCTCCGTCCACAGAGCGGAGAGATCAGGGTTCTTGGTCGGAACCTTATAACGGTTACCCGTGCCGAGGCATCTATTCTGCAGCGGCAATGGGGAGTGCTTTTTCAGGCCGGAGCCCTGTACTCTTCACTTACGGTGGCGGAAAATGTCGGGGTAACGCTTAAGGAATATACCGGTCTTCCCAAAAAACTGATCCGGGATATCGTACGAATGAAAATTAATATGGTTGGTCTTCCTGAACATTCCGCAGACCTTTATCCTGCTGAACTCAGCGGCGGTATGGTCAAGCGGGCGTCGCTGGCACGTGCGCTGGCCATGGATCCGAAATTGCTGTTTCTTGATGAACCTACTTCGGGACTGGATCCCGTCGGCGCTGAAGCATTTGATAATCTGATTCTCAAACTGCGTGAGTTGCTTGAATTAACCGTTGTAATGGTTACCCATGACCTTGATACCATCTGGACCGTGGTTGACCGTTTGGCCGTACTGGGTGAAATGAAGGTGCTCGCCGAAGGAACGCTTCAAGAAGTCAGGAAAAATCCCCATCCCGTTGTCAGGCAATTCTTCGGGGGAGCGCGTGGACTGATAAGGAGCCGCAATGGAGAGTAGAATCAATTACACTATTGTCGGTTTATTCGTTGTTCTGTTCCTGGCAGGACTGATAGCCTTTGCTTACTGGTTAGGGAAATACGGCTACAAACAGGAGTATGATCATTACTTGGTCTATATGACGGAGTCGGTTGCCGGCTTGAGCTCTGATGCTTCTGTTAAATACAGAGGCGTTGAAGTCGGTATCGTGGAGCAGATGGGTTTTAATCCAAAAAACTCCGAACAGGTGAAGCTGCTGTTGAGAATTAAACATGGAACTCAAGTTAAAGTGGACACTACTGCCGGTCTTAAGTTTTTCGGAATAACCGGATTGGCCTTTATTGAACTCACTGGTGGCAGCAAAGACGCTCCGTTGCTCAAAAAAACAGACGGTGAAATTGCTGTCATTCCCACAAGGCTTTCTACATATGCTCGACTCAATGAATCACTGACCATACTTGCTGGAAAGTCAGCGCAAGTGCTGGATAAATTTGATCGGCTTCTAAGTGAAGAAAATCTGCAAAACATTGCAGCTATACTCTCTGAAATGAAGATGCTGTCCAAGGATATCAGAAAACAGCTGGAGGGATTCCAACACATTGTTGACAGTACCCTTGTCATGGAGGCGGATATTTCAGGGGCATTTGAAAAGGTTGAATCCGCTTCTCTCAGTGTTGAGAAGATGGCCGGTAACCTGGAGAAAAACTATGCCAATGTCGGCCATGACGTAAGCCGGGATGTGCGGCAGAGTCTTGAGTTGTTTAATCAGTTACTCTACGATTTGGACATCCTTGTGGGAGATCTGCAAAGAACGACCCGCGCCATTGAAAATAGCCCCGGCGATCTGCTATTCAAACAATCCCGGCCACGACCGGGTCCTGGAGAGGAGGGATACCGTGAAAAATAGATTCTACACGCTTTTTGTTCTGTTGTATCTGTTTACTGCAGGATGTGGGATCAAAAGTGTTTCTCCTGCTGCCGACACCTATACGATTTTACCCGCATGGGACAGCAGTAGGGACTGGATAGAAGCAGGAAATAAGAGCTCATCCATCATCAAATTGGCTCCGGTCCGGGGATCAAAAACATTCAGCTCTACCGAACTCCTGTATACTGACACATCCTATGGTCTCAACAGCTATGCTTACAGCCGCTGGAGTGATGCACCGGTCAGATTACTGCAAACACTCTTTCAGGTCGCCATGGAAGAAAGCGGCCTGTTTATGGCCGTGGTTCCTCCGACATCTGTCTCAAAGGCGGATCTGTTGTTGGAAAGTACTCTGCTTGACCTTAGTCATCATATCAGAGATGACGGCACTTCCGAAGGAGTTGTCAGGGTACGCTTTCATCTTGTCAAGACTACCGCAAAAACGGTAACGGCAACAAAAGAGCTGGTCTCCAAGGTACCGGCAACATCGCAGGATGCACAGGGTGCGGCGGCAGCACTCAACAAGGCTGCAACAAACGTTGCCCGCGACCTTGCCTCCTGGCTTTCCGAACCCAGCAGATTGTAGAAGTAAGAACGGTATGAGTTACAACTGCACCGGAAATTTGTTATGAACGAGCTAAAATAAAACAGGAAGAATATTGCATGTTAAAGAAAAACTACACAAAAAAAGGTCAATCTTGCCGCGTTACTTTCAAGTATCCCAACAAGGAAAATCATAAAACTGCAGCACTGGCAGGTGACTTTAATGACTGGAATGTTAAAGCCTGTCCTATGAAACGCCTCAAGGACGGCAGTTTCTCCGTAACCGTTTCTTTGAAAGCAGGGCATAGTTATCGTTTCCGCTATGTGCTGGATGGTTTTTCCTGGGTTAACGATCACGATGCCGACAGCTACATTGCCAACGATCACGGCAGCGATGACTCACTTGTTACTGTCTAATAGGCAGTATTATTCTTTGTGACTACAATTCCGTGACGGAGAGTCTCAGAACCCTTATTCATTACAAAATGGCTGTAGGAAAGATTTTGTGCCTTAGTGGTGAACGGTTGAGATTTGTCCTGCCAGTTTTAACCTGTCGCGTGCCTTCCCAGACTTATGACTGCTAGACTGTATCCCTTAAAATAAATATGGGTTCTCCCCTACGCTGAGTTACCCTGAAAGGATGGATTGCTACGCGATCCATCCTTTCAGGCGATTCAACAGCGCCCGATAACAGTTATAATTTCAGGCCTCCTATTGTATAGAGCTCAACATACATAATAGGAGGTCGGAACCTTTTTCCTTGATTTTTTCAGAATCAAGAACCATTATATAAGTAATATTCCACTTGTTTCATACAAGTAATCCCTCTCGCAGGGAAATAGCTGGGTTTTCATTCTCTGAATTACCCTTGGAACCAAGGTTACTCCGGTCACGTTCTTCGCCTGCTTAAAAACAGTTTAATCGCAGCAGCGAACTTCCTTTTTTAGCAGCAAGATGTGGCAATCCCGACAGCAGAATTCGATCTTGAATTCCTGCTCCTTTTTATTTTCCCTAATCTATGTCCGGCAAGTAAACTCTACGTGGATTTTTGCGCGTGCTGTTCTTCGTATTCTGCCCGGCATTTAATTTTTTTTTGTAAAATCACCACCACCCATAACCGGGAGTGAAACTCAAACTCCCGACAGGGGATTATTGTTGTTTCATTCCCACATTACAGGAGGAAACAACAATGTCAAATGACGAAAACAGAAACAAAAAAGTCACAATTACCAAACAGGTTGAAGAGATCAACGCACAGCTCAGGGCTTATGGCCGTGTGGCCGTGCAGGAGATCAAGATGATGAAGGACGGCAAGGTTATCGGCCAGGTTCGCTACGGCTATAAACCGCAATACGTTTTTGATGCTGTCAACAGCGTGTTGCAGCCGGAGAACTGGCGATATGAAGTCGTGAGCAAGGAAATTTTTGATAACCAGGTGGTTGCCGAAGTGAAACTATTTCTCCGGGTTATGGATGAATGGTTTTGCAAGGGATCGCAGACTGGACAGATGCAGATCATCAAGAAAAATGTCGGTGATGCCATGAAAGGCGCAATCACGGATGCTCTTCAGAAATGCTTGTCCCTGCTTTCCATTGGAAGTGATGCCTACAGGGGTTTGCTCAGGGATGTTTATCTTTCCGGCAATCGTCCTCCAGCAACAACTACCAGGCAGCAGCCAAAGCAACCTACACAACCATCTCAGCAACCCGAGAATGGTAAAACTGTCAACAACAACGAACTGCCCAAAATAGCTGGTATCAAGTACCAGCGAAGAGACGGTATCGTCGTTGCAGTTGGCAACTCATTTGATAAAAAGGAACTGCTGAAATCAGCAGGCTTCAAATGGGATAAGTCGGGGAAGAACTGGTACAAAGAAGTTACGGTTCATTAACCACTACTTATCATTTTTAGCCAACCAACCCGACAAGGGAGGATTACATCTCCCTTACGGGATCCGTGTGCCTCCCTATTTTTATTTGAGGAGAAAAACACATGGACATCCAAACCACCATGCTGACAAGCCTGCGTAAACTGGCTCAACAGCACACCATCGAAACACTTGGGGACCGCAGAGAGTATCTTGGCGCATCCGATGTCGGATATTGCCCGAGAAAAGTCATCCTCGAAAAAATCCATCCAGGTGAACATGATCTTGCTACCCTTCTCCGCTTTCAGCGGGGACATATGGCTGAGGACATTATTGCCAGGTTATTTACTGCTGCCGGTTACTCGAATTTTAATCGACAGGTTGAAATTGTCCTGCCCGGTGATGTTCCACTCAAGGCCCATATCGACTTTGTTTTTACTTCCAATACTCACAAGATCAAATCCATCTTGGAAATCAAGAGCACCAGTAGAATTCCCGATGGGCCGTATAGCTCCTGGGAATCCCAGCTCTATATCCAGATGGGCGCACTCGCCGAGCAACATCCTGATTATTCCATCAAGGGTGCGGTATTGACTCTTGATCTTGCCCATGGCGAGGTGGCGTTTTTTAACGACTATGAACCACAGGAAACGATTTTCAATGGACTGATGGAACGGGCCGAAATGATTTGGTCTGACTATCAGGCGACGTTACGCGAAGAAGAGATTGATCCGAAAACAGAAGTTAGCCCCCTCTGCGGATTCTGTGACCATATCGCAACCTGCCCACGGTTCGAGACTGAAGAAGTCCCGCAACTGGCAGGTGTTGTCGAGGCATTGCAGGAACTGCAGGTCAGGGACAAAAATCTGCAAGGTGAAATCAAACAACTTAAAAAACATCTTCTGGCCGTTGTGGAACAGAAGGGACCGATAAAATCCGGTGGCTGTTTTCTCAAGAAAGCAACCCGAAGTAGAAAACATCTGAACATGGATCGCTTGGAGGCTTTTCTGGCTGAAAGCGGCACTGTCATAGATGAATACCAGGAAAACCGGTCTTTCTCCTTTCTGGAGATACGGAAAGCAAAGGCCAAAGCAGCATAACCAGCATGGCTGGACCAAATTTTAGGTCGCAGTCACATCGAACCATTAAAGTAGTCTAAAAGTTAACGTCATTAAGACCACTTTAGTATTAGCAATCCCATTCCGGGGAGATCATTTCCCCATGGTGGGGATCTATATTTCTCTGAATTTTTTCTCAATCCAATGGAGGAACGACATGAACAAGGCAATGGTAATTGGAAACTTAGGCAATGATCCCGAAATCCGCTACACCCAGAGTGAAATCCCGGTGGCAACGTTTTCTGTTGCTTCAACTGAACGATGGAAAGACTCTGATGGTAACAAGCAGGAACGCACCGAGTGGCATCGTGTTGTTGCCTGGCGCAGGCTTGCTGAAGTTTGTGGAGAACATCTTCACAAAGGAGACAAGGTCTTTATTGAAGGTAAAATGCAAACCAGAAAATGGGAAGATCAGGACGGCAATACCCGCTACACCACTGAAATAGTCGCCAGAGATTTGGAGATGATTGGTAGCAGGCAGGAAAATGCTGGTTCTCCGCCTAATGGCGACATTAAAGAGCCACCCATGCCCGATGATGTACCATTTTAACCGATAATTCAGTGATGGTATCCCGTGAAGGGATGCCATCACTCACCAACCTTAAAAAATCTTGGAGACAATAATGGCAAGACTTGGATCCCAGGCAAAGGCGGGCTTTTATCCGACCCCGGATACGGTCTGCGAGTTGCTGAAATCAAAGATCACCTTTGAAGATGGTGCCCTGCTGCTTGATCCATGTTGCGGAAAAGGAAAAACTCTTTCCCGACTGGCATACGGCGTACCAAATATTACCACCTATGGAATCGAACTGGATCACCAGAGGGCTCATGAGGCCAGGTCAAGATTGACCAAGGTGCTGTGGGGAGACGCATTAACTGAAATGCAGATTTCACCCCATGCCTTTGGTTTGCTGTACCTGAACCCGCCTTATGATGCAGGAATTTCTGATGGCACAAAGTCGCAACGGCTTGAAGCCCAGTTTCTGCGGCGCTATCTTGGTACCTTGCAGCAGGGCGGCTATCTGGTTCTGGTCATTCCTTATTATATACTCAAGCACTGCGCTAAACCCCTGGCCCGGTATTTTAAGGTTCAGGTGCTTGGCTTCCCGGAAGATGAATTCCAGGCTTTCAGGCAGTGCATCGTGTTTGGTAGAAAAAAATTGCTTGTTCCAAAAGAAGAAGCACAGCAAACACAAGCCCATTTGGAAGACTTGGCTGACATGGAACCGGATGAGTTTATGGAAGATGTTGAAACACTGGAATGTATTGCTCCTGTGTCCATAACTGTCCCTGCTCCATCAAAACCATTAACCACTTTCAGGGCCAGAAATATCGATCCGTTGGAGGCAATTCCCCTTGTCCGCAAGGCAGGAATAGTAAAAAATGTTCTGGAGGAACTGACTCCAAGGAAGAATAACGAAATCCGTCCATTGACCCCGCTGGAAAACGGCCACCTGGCCCTTATGCTGGCAGGAGGTTATATGAACGGAGCCATTGAAAAAGATGGCCGGCAACTGGTTATCAAGGGTGTGGTGCACAAATCCGAGAAAATCATCAATGTTCGTGAGAACGACTCGGGCGAAGGCTCCATTACCACAAGAGACCAGTATGTTCCGACCGTCAAGGTTATTGACATGCAAACTGCTGAACTGATCACTGTTCAGTAGGAGGTAATGACCATGAAATGGCAACAAAAACTGACAAAGAAAGAATTGCGGCATCTGCGTGAAACCGAATGCAAAACGCTTGAAGATGTAAAGCGTAATGTGGCCTACCAATCTCAAATGCGTTTCCCCTGTTGGAGTGCGTTGAGATCGGTCGCAAGCTCGGCATGAACGTTGAATTGACTGCCTTTCACTCACAACCCAAACGGGGAGCCTTCCCCGCATGGGGTATCTCCTCGTTTTTTAAGGAGAGATACAACCATGAACAACCACTACATAAAAGTTCAGGCTGCCGGTTTTGTCACCTATTGTGATGCCTTGATTGCCAAGGTTGCCGGCGATGAACTTCTTGCCTGTTTTCTCAGCCTTATTGGTACGCCATCCAATGTGAAAGCATTGTCTGCCATTTTACATGGCGGAGACACATGCCGAGTCTCAAGCCCGGATGATCCTGTCCGTGAGTTTGAATTTTTGGGATCGGTGCAAACAAGTCGTGAACTCGGTTTTTCGGGAGGCTTGCGCACATGCCGTACCAGAAAGATTGGTGAGACCGTCAATAAGGTACTGGTGAGTACAAACTATTTTTCAGAAGGTTCAGCTCCATCGGACAAATCAGGTCAATCCGCATTTGTCTATGGCCCGGACATGCTCACCATACTGGAACGGGCATTTCTGTTGCTTGATGCAGCCTCTACCATTCCCCTAAAACCGGAATGGCAGGGTTGGTTCTGGGATGAGGTTCTGCAGCCTGAAAAGCTGTACTCCTTTGGCGGAGAAGAGCTGCAGGAGGCTTACCTTGTCAGCTGGCCTGAAGATAACACTCTTCAGGAACAAATCCTTGAAGGGATATCCATGAATTATCTAAATTGAAATTGAACTTGAATCTGAAACCACCCACCGGGGATGCAGCAAAGATCCCTTGTGGGAGATTTGCCTTCCCTGCAGTTATTAAAAAACAAAGGAAGGTGAATAATGGAAACCGCTACACTCACATCTGAGCCGGAAGCAGAAGTGCTTGAAGAAGATCCCGACCAGGTGAAACCCAAAACAATAAAGCTGGCTGATTTTCTGGATGAATGGGGAGACATTTTAAAATCCCAGGTCATCCGGAACATGGACCCGGTCTATTCGCCCAAGGCGGAAGATAATTGGGACATACAGGCCAGAGAGAAACTGAAACAACTGATCCGTCCGCCATTTGAGTCACAGACCTGGCGAGGGATTCTACCAGTGGCACGATCTTTTTACAAAGAAGATCACAAGGCCGCCTTTCTGGTGGGAGAAATGGGCACAGGCAAGACCTTTATGGGGCTTGCGATTGCTCATCTTATTCCCAAACCAGCCAAAAGAATCCTTATTCAATGCCCAGGTCATCTGGTAAAAAAATGGATCCGGGAAGCAGAGGAAACCATACCCGGTTGCACCTGCTTGAACCTCAACGACAAAAGCATGGAGCAACTCCTTGTCCATAAACTTCATAAAACCTCGCCAATCGGCATGGAAATATGGGTTATCGGCAAGGAACGGGCAAAGCTCCATTTCCAGCGGAAACGACAACTCATTTTACGTCGTGGTGCTGAATGCTGCCCTGAATGCGGAAGAGCGGTTGAATGCTCTGAAACCGACAAAGCTCCCAGCTGTGAACATTGCGGGGCTAAGATGTGGTCTGCAAACAGAGATAAAATCCGGCGTTATGCTAAGGCCGAGTTCATCAAGAGGTTTTTCCCGAAAAACTTCTTTGACCTCCTCATTCTTGACGAGGTGCATGAACTCAAAGGCGGTGGCACCGCCCAGGGGCAGGCAATGAGTTGCTTGATTGCCCGGTCCAGAAAGGTGCTGGCGTTAACCGGCACTTTGATGGGCGGCTACAGCAAAGATCTGTTCTATCTTCTCTGGCGGATGTTCCCAAGCCGGATGAAGGCGGCAGGTTTTGAATATGGCCGCACCCTGCAGTTTGCCGAACGCTACGGCGTTGTCCAGCGTACCTATGACAGTAAAGACATTGCCATAAGTCTTAACATTGCCAGTATTGGTCGCAAGATCGGGAGATCACGGGTTAAGGAGGCGCCGGGTGTTTCACCGTTGCTTCTGCCGGATCTGCTCCTTGAGCGGTCGGTGTTTGTACGGCTGGCCGATATCAGCGAGGCCCTGCCGGATTACGACGAAATTATCGTCCCGGTGGCCATGAATGATAAACAGGTAGAAGAGTATGACCAGTTATCTGAAGACCTGATGACGGCAACCAAGCAGGCCCTGGCCCGTGGTGACATGCGGCTTTTGGGCAAGATGCTCCAGTCGTTACTGGCGTATCCTGATGGTTGCCGGGTAGAAGAGCTGGTCACCCTTGAACGAAACGGTATTGAGGAAATTGTCGGCAGTGCTCAGGCTCTGGATATTGACCTGCTTCCCAAGGAAGAACGTCTGCTGGAGATACTTGCAGCAGAGAAAAAACAGGGACGCAAGGTTGCTGTCTTTCTGGAGCATACCGGCACAAGGGATCTGTTGCCGACCTTGGAAAAGAAACTCAGCATCAACGGGTTTTCTCCTCTGATCATGCGAAGTCAGGCCGTAAAGCCTGAAAACCGTGAGGAATGGCTGAAGGATAATCTGGCCACCGGCAGATATGACTGCCTGGTTTGCAATCCCAACCTGGTGAAAACCGGGCTGGATCTGCTGGATTTTCCCACCATCATCTTTTTCCAATGCGGGTATTCCGTCTTCACCCTGCGGCAGGCCAGTCGTCGATCATGGCGTATTGGTCAGGATTTGCCGGTACGAGTGTTTTACATGGCCTATGCCAAATCCATGCAGGAGAAGGCACTCTCACTCATGGCCCAGAAGATGGAAACATCTTTAGCTGTTGAGGGTGAGTTGTCCGATCAGGGGCTGGCAGCGCTGTCGGAGTCCGATAATTCCATGATGTATGAGCTTGCCAAGGCATTAACCGGCAAGAAAAGCGTCGGAAATATGGACGATGCCTGGAACCGGTATAAGCAGTATGAACTGGTTTCGGCTCTGGCATTGGACGATGACCCGGATGTGCAGACAACAACCACGATCAAGACCACCACAACCATGACAACGGCTACTGGCAGCACCTCGGTTTCACATGAGTTTATTATGCGGGGCAAGGTATATGTCAGAAATGACGGCGCTGTTGTCTATGTCGGTCGCAACCGCTTTGAGCTGAAATCCGGTACAGTCTATTGGGCCGGAAGAAAGGTCGGCTGGTATGACCGTAAAGGCTGTGGCGAGATCAACGATAAACCAATCCGTATTTACCAGCCAAAGCAGTCCAACTGTTTTGTGCTGGCTGAGATACGACAACGAAAAGTAGCATAAATTTTTATTTTTATACTTACCCCTGGGGGAACTCATCCCCTGCCGGGGCATTGGTTCCTCTGCAAACAAAGGAGGCAATCAATGCTTTTTGTAAAAGACCAGGATGGTGCATACCGTCCTGCACCCAAAAAACTGGTTCTCACTGAGGCAAACAGGCTGATTGGTTATCAGCTGCGACGCGGCTCGCTGATCCTCTCTTCTGATTGTGCGAAAAAGGTTATCGGGTATAAGCTCCGTGGCAGACAGAATGAAGTCTTTGCCTGTCTGTTTCTGGATTCCCAACACCGGATTCTCGCATTCAAGGAGATGTTTTTCGGCACCATCAACCACACAACGGTTCACCCCAGGGAAATATTGAAAGAGGCTTTGCTGCTCAATGCTGCAGCTATAATCCTTGCTCATAATCATCCCTCTGGTGGCAGTCAGCCCAGTGAGCAAGATATTAGTCTCACCAACGAGTTAACAAATATCCTGAAAGTCGTGGATGTGCGGATTCTTGATCACCTGGTAGTTGGTGATGATGTAACCGCATTTTCTGATCTGGGACTTTTGCAGGAAAAGAAATAAACCAACATCCCCAAACAGGGGGCAAGCCTGCCCCTTATGGGAGTGGTGTCTTGTCCCCATTTTCTTATAGGAGACAAGACCATGACAGCACCTACACCTTTAACCAACGATCAGATTGTACAACTTGCACCAGCAGCAGGTTCCTTTGAACCCATTGACGGAGTTTCAGCCCGGTATTCTTTTGTACCAACTTTGACCACTGTTGATTTACTGCGTGATGCAGGTTGGTTCCCAATCCAGGCAGAACAGAGTTCTGTACGTAAGATTGAGCGCGAAGGATACCAGCGACACCTGATCCGATTTGCCAAGAACGGATTATCGTTTGATGGCGAACGGGTTGATCTTGTTCTGTACAACTCTCATGATCGAGGCTGCGCTTTCAAATTAATCACTTCGGTATGGAGGCAAATATGCGAAAACGGCCTGATGGTTTCATCTGAATTTGCAAACTTCAGCCACAAACATATTGGTTTCAGTCCGGATGAATTTATTCATTCTGCTGGAGAGATTGCTTCTACTGCAGGTGTTATTGCCGA